>CAYRJS010000155.1:2928-6166 GCA_964424535.1 uncultured Aquimonas sp. | reverse complement strand
CAAGGCCGCGAACGCCTAGCATTTCGGGCCCTTGTGCCCCGTCGGGGCCCGTGCCAATGGAGAAAAACAACATGAAGTATGCACTTTTGCCCGCGGTTGCCTTGTTGCTGGCCGTGCCGCCAGTGGTTTCAGCCCAGGATTCAGGCTGGTCGGGCACCGGTGAATTCGGCCTGGCCCTGGCCCGCGGCAATGCCAAGAGCGACAACCTCAACGGCAAACTGGCCTTCACCAACGAGGATGACGACTGGAAGCATGACTTCTATCTCAGTGCCTTGCGCAACAAGTCTGAAGTCAGCGCCGACATCGACGGTGACGGCGTGCCGGAAAAGGTCATGCAGTTGTCCGCCAACCGCTACGAATTCGGTGCCAGCAGTGCCCGCAAGCTCAGTGAGGTCAATTCACTGGTGGCTTCCCTGCGTTACGAGAACGATGATTTTGCACCCTATTCGCACCAGACGACGGTGGCCATCGGCTACGGCCACGCCTTCATCAAGAATGACCGCACCACCTTGTTGACCCAGGTCGGTCCGGGTTATCGCCGGGCCAAGGATGCCATCACCGGTGAGACCGAAGGCGAGCTGATCGCCCGTGGAATGCTGGAATACAAGCACGCGCTGACCGAGACCACCACCTTGTATGACACCGTGCTGATCGAGGCGGGCAGTGACAATACCTTTGCCAGCAACGAATTCGGCCTGGCCGTGGCGATCAACAGCCGGCTGACCCTGAAGTTCGGTTTCGATGCGCGTCACAACACCGATGTTGGTCCGGGCATCAAGAAAACCGACACCCTGACCAAGGTCAACCTGGTCTACAACTTCAAGTAAGACCATAAGTGCCGGCATCGATCCGGTCGAACCCGTCTTGCGGTTCGGTCGGATCAAGCTCCAGGATCAACGTGCCGGCGTGTCATTGCCGGGCAGTTGTGGACTGTCGGTGCCGCCCGGCAGCACTTGTGCGGCCAGGGCGTGGTCGGCCTTAAGCAGGTCGATGGCATCGGCCAATACATTGGCTGCTTCACGGGCCAGCACGTCCGGACCCTCATCCTTGCTTTTCTCCTCGCGCGCGGCATCGGCCGCGATATCGCGTTCATCGGCCTGCAAACCATCATCGGACGTGGCCGCATCGGATTGCGCCAACCCCTCGGCCTGACGAATCTGCTCGCGGGCCTGGCGCCGGGCTTCGTTGCGCTCGCGTTCGGCGCGCCGCGTCTGCTCGTTCAGGGAAAGGGATTTTTCCTCGCGCTGACGGCGGTATTCGTTGACATCCTCAACCCACCACTGGAATTCCTGGTCCTGTCCGGTGCGGGTTTCGTGGCGGGTTTCCAGCAGTGGCAACAAGGGTTTGAAGTTGGCCTGGACGATGTACTGGGCCGGTTCGACCTGGCTCCAGGGCAAGGCATTATCGTAAGTACTCTCGCCGTAATCCTGGGCATCCAGGGTGACCGGGAAGGCCAGGTCCGGGGTGACGCCGCGATTCTGGGTGGAGCCACCGGCGACACGGAAGAACTGGGCCACGGTGACTTTGAGCTGGCCAAAGCCGGGGTCGGCGCCACGCACAAACATGTCCAGATCGACCAGGTTCTGCACCGTGCCCTTGCCGAAGGTGGGCTCGCCGATGATCAGGCCCCGGCCATAGTCCTGGATGGCGCCGGCAAAGATTTCCGAAGCCGAAGCCGAGGCCCGGTTCACCATTACCGCCAGCGGGCCGTCCCAGGCCGTACCGGCCTGGGTATCGCGTTGCACTTCGACCCGACCCCGGGCATCGCGCACCTGCACCACCGGGCCGGTATCGATGAACAGACCGGTCAGCTCGATGGCCTCGGCCAGCGAACCGCCGCCGTTGTTGCGCAGGTCGATAACGACCCCGTCGACACGTTCGTCCTTGAGTTCGGCGAGCAGACGGGCGACATCGCGCGAAGCCGAGCGGTAATCCGGTTCATCCCGGCGCCGGCCTTCAAAATCCTGATAGAAGGTTGGCAGGTCGATCAGGCCGATGCGATGGGCGCTCTCGCCTTCGCCTACCTCGATCACCGATTTCTTCGCCGCTTGTTCTTCCAGCTTGATCTGGTCGCGTTGCAGCACGGTGATCTGGTGCTCGCCATCCAGGCCGGCGTCGGCTGCCAGCACATCCAGGCGCACCCAGGTGCCACGCTTGCCGCGGATCAGGTCGACCACGTCATCCAGACGCCAGCCGACCACGTCGACCATGGGTCCGCTTTCGCCCTGGCCTACGGCGTAGATCCGGTCTCCGGGCTTGATCCGGCCCGACATCGAGGCTGGTCCGCCAGGCACGACCGAGCGGATCACGGTCACTTCCTCGTCATTGATCTGCAAGACCGCACCAATGCCCTCCAGCGACAGGCGCATGGAGACATTGAAGTTTTCCGTGGTGCGCGGATTCATGTAGCCGGTATGGGGCTCGATGGCCCCGGTGTAGGCGTTCATGAAGATCTGGAACACGTCCTCGCTGCGGATCGCCTGGGCCCGCGAGGCGTAGTTGGCGTAGCGCTTGTCGAGGGTTTCGCGGATGGCGTCCATGTCCTTGCCGGCCAGTTTCAGGCGCAGCACGTCGTTCTTGATGCGCTTGCGCCAGAGGGCGTCCAGTTCCTCCGGGCTTTGCGCGTAGGGCGCATCCTTGCGGTCGTAATCCCAGGTTTCGTCCAGGGTGAAATCCATCTCGCTCTTGAGCCAGGCGCGAGCGAAGGCGGTCCGGTCGGCGACCCGCTGCAGATACACGTTGAACATGGTGAAAGCGGGCTGAATATGGCGATCACGCAGGGCGTCGTCGAGGCGGGTGCGCTGAGGCGCGAAACCCTCCACGTCGCTGGCCAGAAGGAACATGCGATCGCGATCGAGCGCTTCCAGATAATGGTCGTAGATGCGGATCGACAAGGCATCATCGAGCGCCGCCGGGTGGTAGTGGTAGCGGCTGTTGCTCAGCAACTGGGTGACCAGACCCACGATATCGGCCTGCTTGGACGTGGGCGCAATGGCCTCGGCCACGGCGGCTTTCGCTTCAGGTTCGGGGCGGGCGTGGCTGCCGGTGGCCAGGAAAAGACCGAGTCCGGCAAGGATCAGGAAACGCGAAACAAGCATGGAAAATTCTCTGATGGCGGGTGGCCAGCGGCGATTATGCGCCTGGCAGGCTGCCAGACTGCCAAGCCAACCGCTTTGCTGCAAGCCTGAGGCTTCAGGTTTTGGGTACACGGAGGTGTGAAAGTTCCGGGCGGATGCAT
>CAYRJS010000155.1:0-2828 GCA_964424535.1 uncultured Aquimonas sp. | reverse complement strand
GCCAGGGCGATGGCGTGGTCGGTGTGGGTCAGGCCACGCGGGGCGGCTTCAAAATCGGTGTCGTGCTCGAACTGGCGCTCGGCCCCCAGGCAGATGCGGGCCATGGCCTCGACCGCCTTGACCGGATACAGACCGGCGGCGGATTCGGCACTGAGCATGACCGCATCGGTGCCATCGATCACGGCATTGGCGACATCGAGCACTTCGGCCCGGGTCGGGATCGGGGATTCGACCATGGACTGCAGCATTTGCGTGGCGGTGATCACCACCCGACTGCGGGCCAGGGATTCGTGGATGATCTTTTTTTGCAGGCCGGGCAGTTCGGCATCACCGATTTCCACGCCCAGATCTCCACGGGCCACCATCACCACATCGCTGGCATCGATGATGTCACCGAGGTTGGTGATGGCCTCGGCGCGCTCGATCTTGGCCACCAGATAGGCGTTGCTGCCGGCGGCCCGGGCCAGAGCGCGGGCCTGCTCGATATCGTCGGCCGTGCGGCAGAACGATACCGCGATGAAATCCATCTGCAATTCCGCCGCCAACTTGATATCGGCGCGGTCCTTGGCGGTCAATGCCCCCAGCGAAAGACCGCCACCGAGCCGGTTCAAACCCTTGCGATCGGACAGGACACCGTCGTTGAGCACGATGGTGTGGATGCGTGAACCTTCGACTTCAAGCACGCGCAGGGACATCATGCCGTCATCGAGCAGGAGCACGTCCTCGGGCGCCACATCGTCGACCAGGCCGACATAAGACACGGCCACGCCGTGGATATCACCGGGAGCGGCCTCCGGATCGGCGTGCAGGGTGAAACGGGCACCAGCCACCAGTTCCACGCGACCTTGGGCGAAATGCTCGATGCGGATCTTGGGCCCACCCAGATCGCCCAGGATGCCGACTTCCTTGCCTGCGGCTTCGCTGACAGCACGCACGCGGGCAACGCGGGCGCGGTGATCATCGGCGTTGCCGTGGGAAAAATTGAGCCGGACCACATCCACGCCGGCAGCGACCAGGGCCTCCAGTACGCCGGGTGCATCCGTGGCCGGGCCGAGGGTGGCGAGGATCTTGGTTTTTCGTGCTTGGGTCATGGGAAATCCGATGCTGGATACGGACGCAGGTCCGTGGTCTTGAAGAAGGTTCATTGTGGACGTCGCCTGCATCCGCGTCGACCCCGGCCAGGAAACGGGTCTCGACGGCGATCGTGACGAGAAGGGCGAATCAAGTAACGTCCTTGCGGGTTGCCAACGTCATGCCGGCGCGTTCGCGCTCGTCCAGCAGCTTGAGGTAGTTGCCCAGGCGGGCCGCATCCAGATGACCGCAAGCGAGCGCTGCCCGCACCGCGCAACCCGGCTCGGTACGGTGGTGACAATCGCGGAAGCGGCAGTTCAGAGCCAGTTCCTCGATATCGTCGAACACCTGGTCGGCCACATCCTCGGTGCCGGTGAGCTTGAGCTCGCGCATGCCGGGCGTGTCGATCAGGCAGCCACCTTGCGGCAGGGTGAGCAGGGCCCGGTGGGTGGTGGTGTGGCGTCCGCGTTCGTCTTGCGCCCGAACGGCCCCGGTGCGCATCTTTTCCCGACCCAGCAGGGTGTTGGCCAGGGTCGATTTGCCGGCGCCGGACGAACCCACCAGAACCACACTCTGGCCCGGTCCCAGCCAAGGTGTCAGAGCGTCAATCGCCTGGGCACTTTTGGCGTTGATCGGCACGACCGGAACCCCCGTGGCTTCGATCTCGCGCAGACGCTGGCGGGGCGTGTTCGGATCCTCGCAGCGGTCGAGTTTGGTCAGCACCAGTACCGGCGCCGCGCCACTGGCTTGCACCAGGACCAGATAACGTTCCAGCCGGCGGGGATTGAAATCCCGGTCCAGGCCGGTCACCACCAGTACGGTGTCGATATTGGCAGCGATGGGTTGCACCTTCAGGTGTTCGCCAGCGGCGCCGCGACGAAACAGGCTGCTGCGTGGCAACAGGGTTTCGATGCGGTCTTCGTGAGGATGCAGGCGCACGAAATCCCCGACTACGGCCCGGGCTTCGGGATCAAAACCCCGCCGGGTCCAGGGTGCCGGAGCCTGGACCGCAAACTCGCGTTCACCATCGCAGACCCGATAACCAGAACGATGCTGTTCACTGACACGCGCCGGCCGGCCCGGTGGCTGCGTTGACCAGGCGCGTGCAGCCGGCAGATCGCTACGCCAGCCCAAACCCGCCAGAACCTGCATTGGATTGATCGATGCCGTCATGGTGGTGACCTTCGCAAGGGACGAATCTGGCCGTCGGTCAGAACCTCGTGCGTGGCCTGATCGGGCTGCGCCACGACCTCGATGCGCAGCCCCAGGCGAACCCCGGCACTGGATGGCAGGTCATGGCTGAGACGTTGGTACACATGGATATCCCGTTGTGGCCACAGGCGGATGGGGTCGTCGGGTTGAGTCTTGGCCACCTCGACAAGGGCTGGTGAAAACACCTTTTGCAAATGCCCGGTACGGAACATTTCGACCTGAATCTGGGCGCCGTGGGCGAGGGTCAGGGGCACCAGGAACAAGACCAGCGCTCGTCCGTAGCGACCCAGATGCGGGAACGCCAGTGCCAGGACTGCGCATGAGGCCGCCATGAATCCGTAACCGTATTGATTGGAAGAGGCCGGCAAGACCAGAACCGGACCCAGGGCCAGGGTACCGGCACCCAGCCAGGCCAGCAAAAGACGCGGCGAAGCCCGGCCCAGAAAGCCGACAAGGCTGGCCAATATCAGGAGCAGGAGGGTCCAGCGTGTGGCTGAGGCCAGTCCCAGCACATTGACTTCCGGAATGCCCAAGGCCCAGGGATA
>CAYRJS010000154.1:0-6193 GCA_964424535.1 uncultured Aquimonas sp. | reverse complement strand
CGGAAGCGACTTTCCCAAGAGCTTGAAATATTCCAGGAGCAGTTGGATGTAAATGCGCTTCCGGATATTTTCCATTACTGGTCAAACAAGTACTTGCGGCCCATGCTGGAAGAGTACGGATACTCCAATCCGGATGCATTCTTTGCGCATTACATCCGTCAGGGTGTAGCCGGGTGTGAGGAGCCGGGGACGATAATCAGTCTTGGGTCCGGCAACTGCGATACCGAGGTGAGGGTTGCACGCCTCCTGCGTGACCAGGGTGTGCACAACTTCAGAATCCAGTGCCTGGACATGAATCCGGCCATGCTCCAGCGCGGCCGGGAGTATGCTGCCAGCGAGGGCGTGGAGACACATATCCTCACCCGGGAAGCCGACCTGAACGGCTGGCGTCACGATGAGCCCGTGGCCGGAGTAATGGCCAATCAATCCCTGCATCATTTTGTTGCACTTGAGTCGATCTTCGATGAGGTGGCGAGAATATTGCCAAAGGGAGGTCGCTTCATAATAAGCGACATGATCGGACGCAATGGGCATCAGCGCTGGCCTGAGGCGCTGGAGGTCGTGCAGGAATTCTGGCAGGAGATGCCATCAGAATATCGTTATAACCTCCAGCTTCAGCGCCAGGAAGATGAATTCATGGACTGGGACTGCTCCGTTGAAGGCTTTGAGGGGGTTCGTGCCCAGGATATTCTTCCTTTGCTGCTCCAGCGGTTCAAGTTCCACACTTTCATAGCCTTTGGAAATGTGATTGATCCATTCATCGATCGGGGCTTCGGTCACCACTTGAACGCTGATTCGGTTCGGGACCAGAGCTTCATTGACCGTGTCCATGCCGCAGATGAAGCCGCGATTCTCTCTGGCCGAATAACACCGACCCATATGATGGCAGTACTGGGTACAGAAGCACCCAAGATGGGGGAGTTTTCCAGAAAACTACGACCAGAGCATTGCGTTCGTATCGAAAACGCTGTTGCTGGCTGATCATCAACCTCGTTGCCACCTTGAATCGGTCTGGTCAAGGGCAGGGTGCACAACTCTTCCACATGTTGAGGCGGGTTAAAGTGATTCTCCCGCCCTTGGCGGGCTTGCGCCCAAGTCCGGACTTGGTAACCTCTAGGATATGATCCCGACAACGGTACAGGCCCCCACCATGCGCTTCATCACGCTTTTTCTCCTGCTGACCGCCTGCTCTGCTCATTCGCAGGTGTTACACCGCTGTGTTGATGAAGTCGGTCATGTGACTTTCACGAATACTGGGGCTTGTCCGAAAGGTACCGTGGATGAACAAGCCAGGATCTACACACCGGAGCCTGACAGACGCTCCAGGCAGTCTGCTCCTGTACGGAGATCGGCACCGGTTCGACGTGTGGATGAACCGGGTTTGTATTACTCAACGCCGCGGCCGTCGCGCACACGTTCTTGGAGAGATGACTGCCGTGAAGCGAAGGAGCAGGTACGCGCTCAGCAACTGGCGACCAAACGTCCGACTTTCATGGACTACCGGCGTTGGAACGATATCGAACATGGAGCCTGCAAGGGACGCGATCCCAGTCGCTAGGCCGCACCCAAAGGTTCGCAGCGGAACTCGGTCAACGTCACCACGATCACCTTGACCAGTTGCTTCTCATCGCTGCGTGCGGCGTTGCGTGCCTTGGCACGCGCAAGACGATCTTCCGCATCCTGCCGCCACGCGAGTCCCTTGACGCGTTCCACCGGCAACTTCAGCCCCTCGGGCGTCACCAGGCAGCGACCGGCCAACCGCCAGCCTTTCCACGGCCCACCAAGCTCCGCCTTTCCATAGGCGCGCAACTCGTGGACAGCCACCGCGCAAGGGTTGGGTTTGCATCCGACAATGTGACAAGGTGCGATAGCGCTCATGTTCTTGATCTCCGTAGATGTTCTGGAAGGTCCTGGGTGTTGCCGGGATGCAGTGTTCGTGGGTGTGTGGGGCATGCTCATGACTATTCATAATGTATATTATGTAAAATTAGTGGGAGTGCAGATGGCGCAGCTATCAAGGTTCGAGCCGTCCGTGTGCGCCCTACCGCGTACTTCTCCTTCCGTCACTGATCGTAGGTAGCAGCCGGCAACAGCACCGGCGCTTGGCCAAAGAGCGGCTTGATCCGGGTCAACCGCCGTGTTGCGGCATCGCGTAGAATCCACCGCATGTCTCTGTTTTCGCTGCTGCTGCGGATGTTGCTGGCGCTGGCTCTGGTGGTCGGCGGGCCTTCTGGTGCCGGTGTGGGCATGGTTGCGGATGTGCAGATGGATGATTGTCACCGCGCCGCCGAGGCTGCGACGGCGGCAGCCGGAATTTCCCTGGATCAGGGTTTGGCTGGTGACCGGCACGCTGTTGCAGCCGAAGCCGGCGGCGATGCCGACTTCACCGATTGCTGTGAGCCGGGCTGCGATCCGACCGCGTGTGGTGCTTGTCTGCACCACTGTGCCGCCGATGTCGCGCGGGGATTGGCGGGTTATCAGGTTGTGCCGCAGGCCGGTCCGGTGTTCTTTTCCACCCGCCATACATCTCCTGTCTTGTCTGCGTTTTCCGCCCTCCGATTGGTTGACGTTTGTACCGCGCCCTGCCCGGCGCGGAGCGTCGATATTTCCGGCCCTTGTGGGCCACACGATCAATCGGAGACAGAAGATGAGCATTTCCAGAAAAGGTGTTTTTGCCGGCATGGTGCTGGCGTTGGCTGCGCTTGGCCCAGGTGCGTCGAGCGTGTGGGCCGGCGGGAACGACAGCCCCCAACCGTCAACGGTGCAGGCCGATTCGGTGCTGCCGTTGATGACCGTGCACAAGACGCCAAGCTGCGGCTGTTGCGGGGTGTGGGTCGAGCATATGCGCCAGGCCGGTTTCACCGTGGATGTGCGCGATATGGACGATCTTGGCCCGGTCAAGGCGCGTCTGGGTGTGCCGTACGGCAAGGGTTCGTGCCATACCGCCGAGGTGGGTGGTTATCTGGTCGAAGGCCATGTGCCGGCGGCGGACATCAGGCGCCTGTTCCAGGAAAAGCCGGATGCGCGCGGTCTGGTGTTGCCGGGTATGCCGCTGGGTTCGCCCGGCATGGAGGTCCCCGGCGGCCACACGCAAGCCTATACGGTGGAGTTGGTGCGGCCGGATGGCAGTACCGAGGTATTCGCAAATCACTGATATAAAAGGAGACGGTGGGCGCTTCGTTGTACCAGGAAGAAGCGCCCATCAGGCTGGAAACGGCGGCGCTGCTTCATGATTCCCCACGAATCGGCATGGAGCGGCGACGCTCGTCATCCAGCTTTTCCCCCAGGTTGCCGAAAACCCGGCTTCCGGCGTTGCCGCTGCGACTGGCGCAACGACAATGCCCCAGAAGCCTCCCCAGACTGACCGGCATCAGTGCAACGCATCTTTCCAGGCGCGAGAATTCGTGCGTGGCGGCGCCTCTGCCGCTGGCAGGAAAGCGTGAAACGTGGACGAAACGACCGATCAATCCCTCTCCCGTGCCGATCTCGCGCGTCTGGTGGACTGTTTCTACGAGCGCATCCAGGTGCACCCGGAACTGGGCCCGATCTTCAATGCGGCGGTGGACGATTGGCCCGAGCACAAGGCGCTGCTGACTTCGTTCTGGGCCTCGGTGGTGCTGGGCGAAGGCTCGTTCCGTGGCAATCCGATGGCTGTGCATCGCGCCCTGCCCGACATCCGGGCGCACCATTTCGATCAATGGCTGCTGCTGTGGCAACAGACCACGGGCGAGGTGCTGGAAGCGGATGCGGCGACTTACATGCAGACCCTGGCGAACCGCATCGGCCACCATCTGAGCCGTGGGGTTGGTGCGGTGCGACCAGAATTCATGATGCAGGATTGATCCGGTGCGCCAGGGAACGTCTGATCAAGTCTCACTCTGTCATCCCGGCGGCTTGTTCAGATGTTCCCCTAGAACACTGGATGCGCGTGGGAACCGCGCCATCAAGCGGTGGCGCCTTTGGTGTTTCAGCCCGGCTGTGGTGCTGTCTTCCGGTTACCGCTCGCGGCGTGAAGAGGGGTTCGTCTGCCGCCTGCCACGATCATTCTGTGCCGCCTTCCCTCTCTGCTGCTGGCATTTCTTGCTGATCGACCGGCGCGAGACGATGTGCCGTTCCTTTTGCCGCCGCGACAGCGTGCCGCTCGGGATGGCGTAGTGGCTGATGGTGATCCCCTTCCTGTGCATCCGGTTGCGGTCGCCGGCGAGCAGCGGATGCCATGCCGGCAACGCCTGACCCTTGTGAACGCGGACATACGCGCAGCTCTCCGGCAACCAGCCCTGATACATCGGCACGGAGGTGGGTGTCAGCTCGTGGCAGGTGGGGACTCGTCGCAGCCGGTTCGCATAGTCCTTGCAGCGGGCGGTGCCGATGTCCAGCAACTCGCAGGCGACGCCGTAGACTGTGACTTCGCTGTTCTCCACGCGCCGCTTGAGACAGCACTGGCCGCATCCATCGCACAGGGCTTCCCACTCCCTGCCGTTGAGTTCTCCGAGGGAGTACTTTTCCCAGAATCGATCACGCAATTGCTCTTTTTACCCCGCGCCCTGTCATCAACATATGAAAACACCCGATCAGCCGCAGCGATCAGCCGCAGCGATCAGCCGAGCGTTTTGCACTTCCTTCTTCGCTGGCGAAGGGGGAGTGGCATGGGCTGAGGGATGCAGCTGATCGGGTGAAAATACCGATTCAAATCATTGCCATGGGTTCAATCATGGCGCATGGGCGTGATGAAAGACAGCGTAAGGTCAGGCCACTTGCCAGCCAGTGGCTTCAGGGAACATCTGGTCACAGCGTCATTCCGATGCGCTGGAATGACGCTGTGAAGCTTGATCAGTTCTCGAAACCGTTGCAGAAGATGGCGTCGAAGTTGTCGCGGCACGCCAGGACGGTGGGGTTGGTGAAGCTGAAGATCGCGCCGTAGCGGTTGGCCTCGGGCCCTTGATCCGGGAACAGGTGGGCACCGACGACGCTGCGCACGCCATCGAAATCCACGGAAATGCCGAACTGGGCCTGGCTGCCGCTGCTGTCGGTACTCGTCAGCTCGGCGACTTCCTGGAAGGTTCCTCCGGATGATCGCGTGTACAGGTATGCGGCCTTGGTGTTGCTGCCCGGAGCCGTGGCCATCAGCAGGTTGCCACGCAGGCGCAATGCGTGGGAGAAGTTGTCGATGAAGGAAGGATTGGAGGCACTCAGTTCCTGCACCCTGCCCCAGTTGTTGGAACCGCCGGCGCTGCGCCTGAAGACATGGAATGAACCGGAGTTGGAGGGCGCACCGGTCTGATTGTTGCAGACCCGGCAGCCGACCACGGCGGTGTCGCCATCAATGGCCACGGAGCGGCCGAAATCGTCGCCGAATGCCTTGTCATCGGCGGGTCCGTCGAGGGTTGCCTCCAGGTTCCAGCTGGTACCGCTGCGGCGGTAGACCCAGGCGCGGCCGAAACCGGCACCCGTCGCACCGCCATCCGAGGCGTCGGCATCTGGTGCGCCGATCACCAGCGTGTTGCCCGACACCGCGACGGCATCGCCGAAATTGACGGTATTGCCCGGGGCCGGTGAGGGCACCAGTGCCTCCAGGGACCAGGTCGCACCGCTACGCCGGTAGACGGCGGCTGCGCCGGCGCCGCCGGTTCCGGGGACGTGGGCGCTGGAGTCACCGATCACGAGGGTATCGCCCCGCAGGGCGATCGCGCTGACGCCACGGATGATGATCCCGCCCTGGGATGGAAGCTGCTGCAGCCTCTGCCGCAGGACGAAGCCATCGCCCACGCGCTGGTAGATGAGTACGTTGTCGAAGAGCTCGAAGATCGCTGCCCAGTCGCCATCGGCATCGAGTGTGCGACCGAGCCGGTAGGTGTCTCCGCCGGGAGCGAGCTGATCGAGGTAGGTGAGCGAACCGTCAGCTTCCAGCCGCACCACGTACACCGCGCCATCGGTGCCTCCCAGACTGGGTGCACCGACCAGCGCCAGATTGCCCGCCAACGCCATGCTCGAGCCAAATCCGACCCTGTCATAGTTCTGGCTGATGTCGAAATGAGTCAACCGGTCGATCTGGACAAAGCCCTGGGCGAAAGCGCTCTGCATGGGCAGGGAAAGCACAACGGCGAGTGCAGCAATGCTGGTTCGTACAAGGAACATGTGGGTTCTCCGCTGGATAGTTCCGTGCAGTACGAAAAGCGGCAGGAAATCACTTCAC
>CAYRJS010000153.1:0-6200 GCA_964424535.1 uncultured Aquimonas sp. | reverse complement strand
CGTAGGTCGGGGCTACGTCCCCGACGGCTCGATAACAACGTCGACCGCGTAGAGCCGACCTACGTGATGCTTTTGGAAACTCTGCCATGGGCTTTATCGAAAAACTCCACCAACGTTGGCACGATGCAAACACTCTGCTTTGTGTCGGTCTGGACCCGGATCCGGCGAAGTTCCCGGCCCATCTGGTGAACGATCCGGATCGGCTGTTTCGCTTCTGTCGCGAGATTGCTGACGCCACCGCGGAGTTTGCCTGTGCCTTCAAGCCGCAGATCGCCTATTTTTCCGCCCACGCCGGTGGCGAAGACGCGCTGACACGACTGATCGCGCATATCCACGCGGCGCACCCGGAGGTTCCGGTGATCCTCGATGCCAAGCGCGGCGATATTGGCAGCACGGCGGCGCAGTATGCGGCTGAAGCCTTTGATCGCTACGGCGCCGATGCGGTCACGCTCAATCCGTATATGGGTCACGATTCGGCGGCGCCGTTCCTGGCGCGTGCCGATCGCGGCTGCATCTTTCTGTGCCACACCTCCAATCCCGGGGCCCAGGATTTTCAGGAACTGATGGTGGAAGGCGTGCCCTTCTACCAGCGCGTGGCCGCCACCATTGCCGGAGCCTGGAATGAAAACGGCAACTGCGCACTGGTGGTGGGTGCCACCTTCCCGGAAGAACTGCGGGAGATTCGCGGCATCGTGGGCGATATGCCCTTGCTGGTGCCCGGCGTGGGCGCCCAGGGTGGTGATGCTGCGGCCGTGGTCAAATATGGCCGTTCTTCGAACGGCACTGGTCTGGTCATCAATTCCTCACGTGGCATCCTGTATGCCTCGCGTGGCAGCGATTTTGCCGAAGCGGCTGCCACCGCCGCACGCAGTTTGCGCGATACCATCAACCAGCAGCGCTGAATCATCCGTTCCATTTCTCCGGTAAAAGGTCCTGTCCATGAAGGCATCCGAAGTCAAGAAAGGCTACGTCGTCGAACACAATGGCGTGGTTTACCAGGTGCGCGACATCGAACGCAGCACGCCTACGGCGCGTGGCGGCAATGTCGGTTTCCGCTTCACCCTGTACTCGGTCCCCGGCGCGATCAAGCATGACCTGAGCCTGCGCGCCGATGATGAACTGAAGGAAGTCGAGCTCACCCGTCGTGCCTGCACCTTTTCCTATATGGACAACGGCGCCTTTGTGTTCATGGACGACGAGGACTACAGCCAATATGCGCTGGACGCGGATATCGTCGGCGACAATGCCGGTTACATCCGCGAAGGCCTGGGCGGCTGCATGGTGCAGTTGATCGACGAGGCCGTGGTCGGTTTGCAGATTCCGCAGACCGTCACCCTGGAAGTGGTCGATACCCCGCCTGAACTCAAGGGCGGTACCGCTACCAAGCGGCCCAAGCCGGCCAAGCTCGATACCGGCATCGAAATCATGGTGCCCGAATACATCAGCAACGGCGAAAAGATCCTGGTCAATACCACGACCGGCGAGTTTTCCGGTCGGGCCTGAAAACACGAACCGGACTGCCCGTCGGTCTGCGCTGACCAAGCCAACAAAAACCCCGCCTGATCTTGGCGGGGTTTTTGTTTTCAAACGGGCCTTGAGTCAGATCGACTCAGAACTTCAACCAGAAGCGCGCAAAGTAGGCCCGGCCATTCATGCCGAACTGGACGCTTTCGTAGATGTGACCGTTGTCGGTTTCGTCCGGGTCCTGCTTGGAGGGGAACACGTCAAAGACGTTGTTCACGCCCAGGGTGAATTTGGCGTTGTCGGTGAAGTCGTAGCTCAGGCTGATATCGGCCGAAGTGCGACTGCTGTAGTACTGGTACAACGGCGGACCCGACCAGGTACCGAAGGTCTGTTTGCCGAAGTGGATGATCTTCACGCCAGGACTCCACTTGCCGATGCTGTAATCAAAGCCGGCAATCGCCTTCATCCGGGGCGCAGCGCTTTCGATGAACATGCGCTCGCGCTCACTCAGCAAGGTTTCCTCGCGTCCAACCAGGCTCGCGGGGGTATGGATATCGCGAATTGTGGTCTTGCCGTAGTTCAAACCCAGAAAGCTATTAAGGCGACCATGGCCCAGTTCGGCCTGGTGCGACAAGGTCAGGTCCACACCGGTGGTCCGGGTATCGACCGAGTTGAAGAAAAACCGGGCCAGGCCCACGCCCAACTGGTCGAGCACGCCACCGATATTGGGATCGGTATCGTCGAACTCGCCACTGAGCACCACGCGGTCATCGATAGTGATGCGATAGGCATCCAGGGTCAGGGACAGGGCATCGGACGGGGCCCAGGCCAGGCCCACGGTCAGGCTCTTGGACTTTTCCTCGGACAAGGCTGGAATGCCGGCCAGATGCGCCAGTTCACTGTCATTGGGGGCGATCACGATATCGATGGGATCGCCACCGATGAAGTCGGTGATGGTCGAGGAAAAATAGGCCTGCTGCAGTGATGGGGCGCGGAAGCCGGTGCTGAAAGAGCCTCGCAAGGTGACTTCGTCACTGGCCCGAAACGCCATCGCCAGCTTGCCGTTGAGGGTCGAGCCAAAGTCGCTGTAATCCTCGTAACGGGCGGCGAAGCCGGTCATGAAACGATCGGTGACATCCAGTTCAAAATCGGCATACACGGCATTGGAACTGCGGCTGCGGGCCACGGCATCAGAGGGCTGGAAACCGGGGAAGCCCTGGCTGCCGCCATTGCCGCCGATACCGATACCATCGTAGTCATCCCACGAGCCGCGCTCGCCCGGATGGATGCTGTAGCGTTCCTTGCGCACTTCCACGCCAAAAGCCACGTTCAGGCCCTGCTGCACGCCGCTGTAAAAACGCGAGATATCGAAGTTGGCCGTGTTCTGGCGAAACAGGAAGCCACCGGCGTCAAATTCGGTCGGGCTGATGCCGGCACCGCCAGTCAACAGATCCAGATTGGCAATCGAGGCATTGATGGTGTTGCTGATGGTGTAATCCAGCGAGTTGAAACCGTAGGTGTAGGACAGATCCCAGAACCAGTCGCCAGCTTCACCACGCACCCCGGCAATAGCATAGCGATCCTCGATTTCACCACCGATAAAGGGCACGAAGCCATCGGGATACATCGCTGCCGAGTTGCGCGAAGGAATATCGTCGCTGCCCAGGCCTTCACGCGCCCAGGCACCCGAAGACGCATCGCGGTCCTGCGCGCCCAAGGTGAAATACAGGGTCATGGCATCGCCCAGGGGCGTGTCGCCATTGAGATACAACGTCTGGTTTTCGACCTTGGAATCGCCAATGATGCGCATCGGGTTGGCATCGGTAGCACGATTGGAACGACCACGATCCTGCCACTCGCCAGTGATCGCCAGCACGCCACCACGGGCAAAACCGACACCGCAGTACGCGGAGGCGATCCAGTTTTCGCCATCACCCCGTGAATACTGACCATAACCGGCAATGGCCTCACACCCGGTATTGCGCTTGAGGGCAATATTCATCACCCCGGCAATGGCATCGGAACCATACTGGGCGGCGGCACCGTCACGCAGGACTTCGATGCGGTCAATGGCCAGCACCGGGATGGAGTTGAGATCGGTACCGGTATTGCCGCGATCGCGGTCACCGTAGATATTGACCAGCGACACGGTGTGGCGGCGCTTGCCGTTGATCAGCACCAGGGTCTGGTCCGAGCCCAGGCCACGCAGAGCCGCACCATCGATCAGATCGGCGCCATCTTCACCCGTCTGGCGCGTGGAATTGAAGGACGGAATGGTGTACTGCAGGGTCTGCGCCATATCGAACTGGGCGCCTTTTTCCGCCGTGTCAGCCATCGGCAGAACATCTACCGGAACTGGCGTTGCCGTTTCGGAGGAACGCCCGATCCGGCGCGAACCTACCGTGGTGATCGTTTCCAACTGCACCACATTCTCATCAGGTGCGGATTGGGCGGAGACGGTTGGCACCAGCATCAGGCCAGCCACGGGATAGGCCAAGGCCAGCACGATGGCACGCGTCAATAATTTGCGCGGTGTTCGATGATTCACAGGATACTCCCCAGTATGGTCAGATAAAGGCTTGACTCTACACTGCTTCTGCGTTGTCCGTCCAGATGTAAAGTCAATGTTAATGGGCATATTTTCCACGGGGTTTTCGGCTTGATCGAAACCATCAAAAACCCTGCCTCGGAAAGCACCAAGGCCCCGATTTTCCGGGGCCTTGGCGGATTGCAACCGGTATCTGCATCAAAAGTTCCGATGCGATGCGGATACCGGGTTGGTTACGGGGTATAACTGCCCTTGAGGGTGACCCCCGAGTAGGTTTGATACCCGCGCAACATCACGTGGTAAACCCCTGCCGCAGGTGAGGCTGCAACGCAAGCTTCGTTGTTGCCGGCCTTGTACGGGCGGCAATCATAGGTCGAGGTCGTGGGCTGGGCACCGACACGCACATACATGTCGACATCACCCGTGCCACCAGATGTTTCGATACGCAGGTTGGTGGCACCGGCCGGCACCTGGAAGGTCCAGTACTTGGTGCTGCTGGCTGCTCCGGAAACCCCGGTTACCGGTACCCCGTTGCTCAATACGTTGCCCGACCCACCACCGCCTCCGGTGTCATAGCTGGCCACCAGCGAAACTCCGGAGAATGCACTGTAACCACGAATCATGATGTGATAGGTCCCGGCCACCGGTGCGGCCACGGTACAGCTCTCATTGTTGCCCGTCAGCCAGGGGCGGCAATCATAGGTCGAGGTCGTGGGCTGGGAACCCCGGCGCACGTACAGATCGGCATCACCGGTGCCACCGGACATGGTCACCTTGAGGTTGGTGGCCCCGGCCGGCACCACGATGGTCCAGTACTGGGCCGCGTTGGCTGCCCCTGAAATGCCGGTTGCCGGTACGCCATTGGTCAACGCGCCACCGCCGGAACCACCACCCGGATTGGTGACCGTCACCGATGCACTCTTGCTGTTGCTGGCACCCTTGTTGTCAGTGACTGTCAAGGTCACGGTATAGGTGCCGGCGGCAGCGTAGGTCTTGCTCGGATTGGCCGCCGTCGAACTGGTGCCATCACCGAAGTTCCAACTGCGCGAAGCGATGGTGCCGTCACTATCCGTGGAGGTATCAGTGAAGCTCACCGTCAAACCACTGGCGGAATGGCTGAAGTTGGCCACCGGCGGCACATTCGGTACCGTGGTCGAGTAACTGCCCACGAGGCTGACGCCGCTGAAGGCCTGATAGCCGCGAACCATGACGTGGTAGGTGCCAGCCACAGGTGAGGCCACGGTGCAGGACTCGTTGTTGCCCGCCTTGTAAGGACGGCAATCGTAAGTCGAGGTGGTCGGCTTCGACCCACGCCGCAAATATAGATCGGCATCGCCCGTACCACCGGACATGTTGATCTGCAGGTTGCTGGCCCCCGATGGCACCTGGATGGTCCAGTACAAGGCGGCATTGGCGGCACCGGCAATCCCGGTCACCGGTACGCCGTTGGCAAGAACGCCATCAGCCGGCGGATCGACCGGCCCCCCGCCACCGCCTGCCACCGCCGAAACAGCCGCATAAGCATCGACGATACCGGCACCACAGCCACCCGGGCAGGTGCCCGGCAAGGGCCGTGCCGTGCTTTGCAGGGTGGACTTGACCTGGGCCGGAGTCAGGCTCGGCTTGGCACTGAGCATGAGCGCGGCCACACCGGCCACATGCGGGGTAGCCATCGAGGTGCCGTCATAGAAGGCATAGGTTTCGGCCACCGGACCGTTGGTACCGGAATTGAGCGTGGACAGGATGCCCTTGCTGGTAGTGGCCGTCTGGCAGGCCGTCTGGGCAGCGTTGGGGATACAGGTTTCGCCACCTGGAGCCGTGACCGTGATCAGGTTGCCGTAGTTGGAATACCAGGAGCGATTGCCTTCCTTGTCGTTGGCGGCCACGGCAATGACATTGCTGCAGTTGGCCGGCGAGGCGTTGGACACGTTCTGGTTCTCGTTGCCCGCCGCGATCACCACCACGGAACCGCGTGAAACCGCGCTGTTGATGGCATTCTGGAAGGTGCTGCCGCACGAGCCACTGCCACCCAGGCTGAGATTGATGACCTTGGCCGGGGTCGAATTGGCGGGCACGCCACTGACGCTGCCACCGGATGCCCAGACGATGGCATCGGCAATGTCGGAGTCATAGCCACCGCCCTTGCCCAGCACGCGCACGGGCTGGATCTTGGCATTGAAGGCCACCC
>CAYRJS010000152.1:0-6200 GCA_964424535.1 uncultured Aquimonas sp. | reverse complement strand
CAATAAACAGCGATCCGCTGCATGAACAAGGCGACAACTATCTTGACATTCACCGAGGCCAGCCAGGTCGGCGATGCTTTCGCCCAGAGTCTGCTGGCCATCGATATGCAGGCCCGGCAGGGGTTCATAGGCGCTGTACTGGGCGGCCAGGCGATCGGCAGCAGCCTTGAAGTGGGCCGCATCCTCGGGTGTCCACCAGTTGTGCAAGCTGCCGTGGGCATCAAATTCTGCCCCGAGGTTGTCAAAGCCGTGGCTGATTTCATGGCCGATCACCGCGCCGATGGCGCCGTAATTGACGGCGGCATCGGCCTTGGGATCAAAGAACGGCGGTTCCAGGATCGCCGCCGGGAAGTTCATCGCGTTCTGCAGGGGCAGGTTGACGGCATTGACGGTCTGCGGGGTCATCCACCATTCGCCCTGATCCGGGGTCTGACCCAGTTTGCCGAGTTGATGGCGGTATTCGGCCAATTCGGCACGCCAGGCGTTGCCGAAGGCATCATCGGGACGAATATCCAACTGCGAATAATCGCGCCAGCGTTCGGGATAGCCCACGCTCACGCGCATGCTGGCGGCTTTTTCCCGAGCCACGGCACGGGTTTCTTCCGACATCCAGTCCAGGTCGTCCACGCCATTGCGGAAGGCCGTGAGGATATCGCCCACCATGGCCTCCACCTGGGCCTTGGAACTGGGCGGGAAATAGCGTTCCACGTAAAGCTGACCCACGGCATCGCCCAGGGCCGCATTGGTGCTGGACAGCGCCCGCTTCCAGCGTGCGCGCTGCTCTGTGGTGCCCGCCAATTCGGTGCTGTAAAAACCAAAACTCAAGTCCGCGATGGCCTTGGGCAGGACATCGGCATGGCGGTTGATGGCATGAAAGCGCAGATAGTCCTTCCAGACCGGCAGCGGCTCGCTGGCGACCAAGGCCGAGAGTGCGGCAATGGCTTCAGGCTGCCACGCCACCACGTAGGTTTGATCGGCCAGGCTGGCGGCATTGAAGAATGCGTCCCAATCCAGACCCGGAGCGCGTTGCCCGAATTCGGCCAGCGGCCAGGGATTGTTGGCCTTGTGGATGTCCTGGGTATCGATGATCGTGGCCTGGGCCTGGGCGATTTTGGTTTCCAGCGCCAGGATGGCAGTGGCCCGAGCCGCCGCGTCCGCATCCCCAGCCTGTTCCAGCAGAGCCTGGATATAGGCCAGGTAGGCCGTTCGGTGGGCGCTCATCTGCTCGTCATCGGAGAGGTAATAGTCCCGATCCGGCATGCCCAGACCACCCTGCAGCAGGTAGGCCACCTGGGTTGAAGAATCATCCAGACCTGCGGCCACGAACAGGCCGAACAGGTGTTCGGTGTGGTAGTTGGTGGCATTGATCGGATCCACATCGGCACGCAGGCCGGCCCCCAACTGACGGGCAAGATCGGTTCGATCCTCGATGCCGGCGATGGCATCCAGCTGCGGCTGCAAAGGTGTCAGACCGTGGTGTTCGATCGTGTCCGCATCCATGAAAGCGGCATGGAAATCAACGATCTTGCGGGCGTTGCTGCCGGCTTCCGGGTTGGTGGCCGGCAGCGTCTGCACCAGTTCGGCCAGACGGGATTCGGCTTTCAGGAAGACCTCGTAGAAAGCGCCGGTACTGGCCCGATCTGCCGGAATCTCGGTGGTTTTCTGCCAGGTGCCATTGGCGTAGGCGTAAAAATCATTGCCGGGCTGCACCGCGCGATCCAGACCCGCCAGGTCCAGGCCAGAGGCCAAAGCTGCGGCAGCAACAGGTGTATTCACGGTCGTTGCCTCATTGGCCACGGTGGTTGACTCCGATTCGGGTTGACAGGCCGTCAAGGCAAGACCGGCAAGGGCACAGGAAACAGCCAGAGCAAGCATCCGGCGAGGAGGGTTCGGTTTGTTCATGGAGTTGGTCCGGGCAGGTGAACACGGTGCCGCCAACCGTACACCCGCAGCGAGCCGGTGACATCGGGCGCGCACTGCGGGTAAACAGAAGGTTGTCAGCGAATCAGGGTGGACTTGCCGAACAGGCTTTCGACCAGGTCCACGGCCAGTTTTGCGGTCATGTTGTGGTGGTCGAAAGCCGGATTCAGTTCGACGATGTCCAGCGATCCCAGGCGGCCACTGTCGGCGATCATTTCCATCACCAGTTGCGCCTCGCGGTAGTTCGGTCCGCCCGGCACCGTGGTGCCGACACCGGGGGCAATGCTGGGATCAAGAAAATCGACATCGAAGCTGACGTGCAGATGGGTGTTTTCATCAAGACCATACAGAGCCTGGGTCATGACCTGACGCATGCCGATCTCGTCGATGTAACGCATGTCGTAGATATCCAGCCCGACCTCGCGCACCAGCCGCCGCTCGCCTTCATCCACCGAACGAACGCCGATCTGGCGGATTTCCTCGGGTTTGAGCATGGGCGCCTGGCCTGACAGTTCCGTCAGCGCCTTGGGGCCAATGCCGCACAAACACGCCACCGGCATGCCGTGGACATTGCCGCTGGGGGTCAGTTCGTTGGTATTGAAATCGGCGTGGGCATCCAACCACAGCACGCGCAGATTCTTGCCGGCAGCCCGGCAATGACGCGCCACCGCCGTGATCGAACCTACGCCCAGGCAATGATCGCCGCCCAGCAGGATCGGCAATTGGCCTGCATCCAAAGCCGCGCCTACGGCATCCATTACGGCCTTGTTCCAGGCCACGACCTCGTGCAGATGGCGATAACCATCCACTGGCGGCAACCAGGGATTGAGCGGACCGCTGAGGTTGCCCTGGTCCACGACCGTCAGGCCACGCTTTTTCAGGGCCTGACCGATACCGGCCACGCGCAGGGCTTCCGGACCCATCGAGGCACCGCGATCGCCGGCACCGATATCGGTAGGGGCACCAATCAGACGAACCGTAGTCTTGGTATTCATCGTGATTCTCCCGCAACAAATCCACGTACGGCGCGATACATCAAGACGGTATTTGACAAATACGACATGAAACGATTTCCGGCAAAGGGATCGAGCAAGCATAACGGCAGTGGCCGTGGACGCCAACGCAGGACGATGCAACAAAAACAGGCTGCGCCTTACGGATGTACAGCGTCAGTCGTGGCGACCGGAGCTTGCGTCAAAGCCTCCAGATCCATGCGGATCAAGGGTGCGGGCAGGTGTTCGGAGCTGATCCACAGAACCTGATCGGCTGGATCAAAACCCATGGCTTCGGCCTGGGCCATCCAGGGCAGTTCCAGTCGTTGTGGATCGACCGCCAACGCTGCCGCCCAACCCGCCGCATGGCGAGGCCACAGGTATACGTGCAAGTAGCTCATCACCGCAAACCACTGGCCATCAGCCGAAATATCCGCAGCGGTGATCTGGCTGCGGTATTTGCCGTAGACCGGATTGTCTTTCAGGTACTGCGCGGTCGGCTGCACGATGCCGGTCAATTCGCCTTGTTTTTCTGCAACCTGCACCTGATCCGGAGCATCCGGAAACAAGGGCAGACGGAACAGTTCAGGTGGTTTGCGCTTTTTCGACACCAACCAGATCGACTGCGTAGCCATATCCACCGCCAGGGCCTCGCAGTCGCGGGGTCCATCGGGCCAACGGAAACGGATGCTGCGCACAAGCTCGGCCCGGGCATCGGTCAGAGTCTGCGGTTCTTCGACTTCATGCACGACCAGTTCCTGGCGCAAGCCGCCGTTGTCGCCGGTATCGGCCACCAGCAAAAAGGCCCGGCCATCGCGCTCGTAGCTGGCGATATCCTCCCAGTCGATATTGGCTACCGGCAGCTCCAGGCTGGCGCGCACATGGCCTTCGCCATCGACCGCGTACAACACCTGGGCATCATGGCTGTCGTTGTGCATCCAGAACACACCCGGATGCCGGCGCGAAGCCGTCAAGCCGCTGATTTCAGGCAAACGGGTATCGGTGATTACCGCGGCCAGACTCACCCCATCGGGCAAGGTCTGCGGCACCTGCCCGGGCACGCGCACCGGTTCCGAGCCGAGGGCCGGCAAGGTCACGGAGATCAGGCACAGCAGTAGCCAGGGCAGCGCGTTCATGGCGATGATGATGCCAGCTTCCAGATTCTTCCCGCCATTCACCGTTCATGCTGACCTGGAGCACGGCACACCGATGCCGGTGGCGGTATCGTGGCCGCCATCGCTCCCGACCCCGATTCTTCCATGTCCTATTTTCGCCCTGCCCTGTTCCGCTTTCTCAAGCAGCTTGCGCGCAACAACAACCGCACCTGGTTCCATGCCAACAAGGCACGCTATGAATCTGATGTGCGCGAGCCTCTGCTGCACCTGATCGGCGACCTGCAACCAGTGCTGGCCAACATCAGCCCGCATTACCGCGCCGATCCACGCAAGCTCGGCGGCTCGATGTACCGCATCCAGCGCGATACCCGCTACAGCCACGACAAATCACCCTACAAAACCTGGGCCAGTGTGCGCCTGGCGCACGAGCGGCGGCGGGAAATGGAAGCCCCGGCCTTTTACCTGCACTTTGAACCCGGCGATTGCTTTGTCGGTGCCGGCTTCTGGCACCCTTCCAGCAAAACCCTGCGCGCCTTCCGCGATTTCGTGGTCGACAACCCGGCCACCTGGACCTCGGCCACCCACGCCAAAGCCTTCACGGATCGTTATGTCTTTATCGGCGACAGCCTCAAGCGCGCTCCGGCAGGCTTTGATCCGAACCATCCCTTGATCGAAGACCTGCGTCGCAAGGATTGGGTCGCCACCCGCCCCTTCGATGAGGATCTGGCCTGCTCGGAAGAACTGCTGCCCTTTGTCGAAGAATCCCTGCGCGAACTGGCACCGATGGTCGATTACCTGTGCGCAGCGCTGGATTTGCCGTTCTGATCCACGGTCAGGGAGTCACTGAACAAGATGTTGAAAGCTGAAGGCACTGGACTCTCGCCTACGCGGGAGTGACAAGTGAAACCCCGCATTTCAGAGATTTCCCCAATCCCGCAATAAACGCCGGGCACATCAGGTCGTTTGAGAGCTGCCGGTATCCCATCGCACGCGCTGGCGAGTTCCTGCGAGAATGGACCGTTCGCAACCGATGCAAAGGAGTCACGGCCAAATGTCGTTGGAAACCCAGGCGCAACGCTTTATCGATACCCTCCGCGAGCTTGGCGGTTCCGCAGGCAATGGCCGCCTGAATGGCGAACTGGGCTGGGCCGAGAGCACCTACAACCGGGTCAAGGCGCATTTGCTCGACGCGGGCATGCTCGTCCTCGGACGTGGTCGTGGCGGATCGGTGGCGCTGACAGACAGTGATACGACGACAGCAAGACCGGTGGCGAAAGCAACTACCAGCCCTCGTGCGAACGGCAAGCGGACGAAAGCGGGCAACGGCGACAAAGGGACAGGCAGCAACTACGACCAGGCCTTCAACGCCATCGACAAGGCCATGCGCAACGATCGCGGGCTGGCTTCCGAGCTCGATTACGCCGAGCAGACCTCGTGGCTGCTCTTCCTGAAATACCTCGACGACATGGAGCAGGAATGGGCCGATGCCGCCGCACTGGAAGGCAAGGATTATCAACCGGTTCTGTCCAAGCCGTATCGCTGGCGTGATTGGGCGGCAACCAAAACCAGCGACGGAAAACTCGACCTCAACGCGCGCACGGGCGATGACCTGATTGATTTCATCGACAACACGCTCATCCCGCATCTCAAGAAGTTCCGCGAGCGCAGCACCGAGGCGAACAGTCTGGAGTACAAGATCGGCGAGATCTTCTCCGAAATCGACAACCGCTTCCGCTCCGGCTACTCCCTGCGCGATGTGCTGGAGATTCTGGATACGCTCAACTTCGGCAGCTCCACGGCCAAGCACGAGCTTTCCGAACTCTACGAAACCCGCATCAAGCGCATGGGCAACGCCGGCCGCAACGGCGGCGAATACTACACACCGCGGCCGCTGATCCGGGCCATGATCCAGGTGGTGCAGCCCAGGGTGGGAGAAACCATCTACGACGGGGCCTGCGGCAGCTTTCTCTGCGAGGCCTGGACGTACCTGCGCCGCGATGATCTTTCCACGAAGGATTGGGACACCCTGCAGCACTACACCTTCTACGGGCAGGAAAAGAAATCGCTGGCCTACGTGATCGGCATCATGAACATGATCCTGCACGGTATCGACGCCCCCAACATCCGCCACACCAACACCTTGGCGGAAAACGTCATGGACATCCAGCAGAAG
>CAYRJS010000151.1:0-6209 GCA_964424535.1 uncultured Aquimonas sp. | reverse complement strand
AGGCATACGGTCGCGGGCTACAGTCGCGGACAAGGTGATGAAGTCAGGGGAGACGGCTGGACAGGCAACGGTCGCCCATCTGTGCCGACCGCACGGCAAGCGAAGCGCGCAGGCCCGAAGCTGGAAGCCGGGCCGGAGGCGTCAGCCGAGCGGAGCGAGGGAACGATGGAAGCCCGAAGGGGGCGAGACGCCGCAGGCGGCTCGATGCGAGGCACGACAGCGCGACCGGCCATGTTTCTTGGCCGGGGACGCCCATGCAGTCGTGGAGATGCAGCGTGGATCTTCTGTGGTGGACAAGCAGCCTTTGCGGCATCGGTATTGCCGCGCCGGCGCAGCCGGGTCGGCGGTGTTGCAGGGGCGCCAAGCGAAGCGCGGCGGGGATGTGCCGAAGGCACTTCCCCTGAAGTGCAAGCGCCAGCGCGCAGCGCCGCAGGCGCGAAGTCATCGGCACCAGGGCGCAGCAGAAAAAAGTGCGCCGCCCCGCAGGGCAGCGCACCGGATGGCACCAGGCGCGATCAGTTCGCCGTCATCGTCTGCAACTGCTCGATCACGCCGGGTTCGACGAAGACGCACGGCTGGTCGGCCGCGATCGGCATGTTGAACACCTGCGCGAAGGCTTCGCGCCTGAGGTGCGCCAGGCGGCCCGTCCGGTATGCCTGTTCGGGCTTCACGCGACCACCGCCCGTCGGCGAGCCGCTGCGCTGCGGGTCGCACTCGACCAGCGCGACAAAGCCGTCGTCGGACAGCTTCTGATGCTCGGGGCACAAGCCCCAGCCGGTTGCCGTGTGGCGCTCCATGCTCGCGCGCAGGCGGCGATCCAGCAGGACGGCGCCGGTGTCGAAGCGAGTACCGCAGACAAGGCAAACGTGTTGTTCAAGCGAAACGTGCGATTTTTCGTTCAGGACGATCTCCAGTTGCACGGGCGGAATTGCCCGGAACCGTCGCCAGCACTGCGCAGCGCAAGCAGTCAGGGGTCGCAGACGGCCGCCAGGACGCAAGCGCGCAAGGCGCGTGCAGCCCTTGACGGCGAGAACGCCGTGATACGGTGGAGGGACACAGCAAGACCGCCCCCCTCAACGCGACACCCACACCTGCCTTTTGCAAGTGCGCAGCACGCGCAGGCCCGCGAGGGCCGGAGTTGCGCCACCGGGCGCAGCAAAAAGGGGGCCGAAGCCCCCTCGATCAGATCAAGCCACGTTCGGCGAAAGACGTGGTGGTGCCGCCCGCCACGATGATGTGATCCAATGTGCGAACGTCCACCAGCGCCAGCGCCAGCGCCTGCCGAAGCTGCGAGGTCATTGCCCTGTCGGCCGCGCTCGGCTCGGGGTTCCCGCTCGGGTGATTGTGCGAAATGATGACCGCCGCCGCGTTGAGCCGCAGCGCCTCCTTGACCACTTCGCGCGGATGAACCTCCGCGCTGTCGATCGTGCCGCGGAACATCTCGGCATAGTCGATCAGCCGATGGCGCGTATCGAGGAACAGCACCGCGAAGACTTCGTGCTCGAAGCCGGCCAGCTTGGCGCGCAAGTAGTCCTTGACCGCCGCCGGCGAAGTGAACTCGTCACCGCGCTGCATCTTCTGGTTGATGACCTGGCGCGCAGCTTCGAGAATCTGGTCGGCCGATGCCTGACGGTAGCGCCCACGCGAGTCACGCAGCATCAGCGGGGAATCGAAGGAAGGAATGGACAGTTGCGACATGATCGTGCTCCGGTTGCTCGGGCGGAATTGCCCGGAACCGACACCAGCACGGCGCAGCGCAAGCCGTCACAGGGGCGAAGACGGCCAGGGGCGAAGACGGCCACGGCCGCAAGCGTGCGAGCACGCGCAGCCCTTGACGGCGAGAACGCCGTGGTAGGGTGAAAGAGAACAGCAAGACCGCCTACACCCGCCCACTGCCCACACCCGCCTTTGTGCAAGCGGAGTGCGCAGGCCCGCAAGGGCCGAAGGCGTCAGGGGTCAAAGCCGGACGGCCGCGATTCGGAACGAAGCGCGGGGCGCAGCCCGCGAACCCGACGGCGGCACGCCGAGACGCAAACAATGTAGTCAGCAGAAAATCAAAATGGTGCTGACCTTCTGTCGAAGTCAGTTCTCTTGATCTTCGGGATATGGCGCCTGAGGAATCGGCACCCAGCCATCACGGGTGATGCCCGCGCCGATGCGGATGCTCTTGCTTTCAGTTGCCGCCCAGTGCCCGCCCCGGTGCAATACAGCGCGAATCACCGACTTCCGCGGGTGATCCTCGTCCGCTTTGGCGGAGCTGCATATGGCATTCCAGTGGTGATTGTCAGGCATCGCGTCCAAGCGTGGCCCCAGCAATTGATCCAGAATTTCCGTCGAGACGTTGTGCCGACCTCCGTGGTGAGGCACTTGGAAGTATCGAATTCCGGGCAACGTAAGTCCCGCAAAGGGGGCATAGTCGATCACTTCCTGCAACGCTTCTCGTCCGGCATCACCAGTAAGCATAATGCGATGGCCGTTCAGCACAGCCGACTGCACCACACTCATTTCATTCTCCCTACTGGTGGGAGCAGGTGGAAAATACTCCTCGCCCCACAGGGACTTGATATAAGCCGTCGCGGCCTTTACTACCCGGAATAGGCTGCTCAGCGCACTATCCATAGCGCTTTCCTCAACAGCTTCCGGTGTCTTCGATGAATCTGCGATCAGGTCAAGATAGCGGCCCAAAGTTGGTGCCATTACCATGAATGGGCCAATGCTTTGCCCCTGAAGAGGGGCATGGATAGAAACTCCCTTCTCCAGCGCAATATCCTCAAGAGCTGCCGAAGCATCGTAGATGGATCGCAACTTCCTTCTCAGGGCTTCAACTGACTCATAGTTCTCGAAGCGATCAATCAGTTGATCTGCGTATATCCATGGTCTGTTGATCCAGAGATTCTTGACTGTGCATTGCTCCAAGACCTTCCGCAGCCCATTGGCGTGGTCGCGGTCAGGGTGCGTGAGGATCACATGGTCGATGACAGTTGTTCCGTAATAGGTTTTCAGGTGCTCGACGATCTGATCTCCCGTATCCAGATATCCACCGTCAACGACGTGCACGCCCTCAGTGCCATCCACCGAATAGCGTAGCGTGATCGCATCCCCGCTTTTCGCTGTTTCGACGCCTAAAAAATCAATCTCGAAGTAGTCAGCCATAAATCCCCCTCGTTTCCTGCCAAAAAAAGTGCCGACGACTTTGTTCTTACCAGCGGTCAACCGCGCACGTGAGTCCTGTCGGGGTCCATACCAACGACACGGCGGGAAGGCCACCGGCATCCTCTGCGATGCTGCGCAATGTATTTCGGTCTATCCCCGAATGAGCGCCGCCTTTCGGGTGGCTGTGCCAGGTGCCAATGAAAGCGAGATACCCTAAAGAGGCCGCGTTTGCAGCGCGCAAACTTTGGACAAGCACACTGGTTCCAAGGACAAAACGAGCGGCCTCGCGAACGCTGTCAGACGGTGCCTCAACAAGGCCCGCAATGGTGATGGTTCGATTTTCAAACGAGATACGGCCAACCAAGGCGCCTCCTGTTTCCACCGCACCCCAGTGCAGCGCATCAGCATCGATCGCGTGCGCCACAGGGTGCAGAATCCGAATGCTCCAGCCGCCATCGTCCACTACATCGAGCACAGTGGTCGGGCCAAGGCTGGCGCGGCTCCATGCCATGCCAAGGCCTTCGGCGTCCGAGATACCAGCACAAAGCGTCGCTTCCTCCGGAAGCCCATCAACGAGCCAGCGTTCCAGTTGCACTCCAGCCAGTGATGCAGACCGCGAAACAACGGCATCTGACATTGGCATGGTCAGTGAGCGGCAGTTGTCCCCTACAAAAATGCGCGTTGGCTCCGACGTATCACCGGCAATCGACGCACGAAGTTCTGGCACAAACCGGCAGCACTCGAACAAGAATGCCGTGAGGTCATCAACTCGACCAGCGCGACTTGGCCCTTCAAGCAAAACCGCGACACAACGCCCCTGGCCATACATGACTACCCGTGCCAGTCGAGCTGGGGATTGGTCCAATGCTTTTGATTGCGTTTCTGCGGCCAGCACTTGAAGTGAAGCCGTCGTGTCCACGATAAGGGCAGCATCCTGCGGAACAGTTGTGGCGAATCGTTCCGGATCGACCAAGAGAGTCACAGCATCAGCGTCGAACGCGCGCGATTGAAGATGCGACAGTTCCTCAAAGACCGTCTTCATCAGCGCCGACTTCCGGGGTGGGACCAGCACCGATGCTCGCTCAATGAGTGCATGCCGAGCTGCGTTGTGAGGTGACATGGATTCGTTGTCAACGAAAGTCATTGAGCCGAAACCAGCCCGCCCGAGGTGCATCGCGATTTTTGATCCTACACTACCGCAGCCGAGGATGACCAGCGGCTGCGATGTGGCTACTGACGGGATACCGGATGTCCTTGCCAGCAGTTCGGGAGACAACGCATGCGCGTGAAAGGCGGGGTGAACCGTGGCATTTCGCTCTAGGAGCGATTGAGCGTTGAGTTCATAGCGCACCACATAGGGCAATACCTCGACACTCCGGCCTGGTGATCCAACAAGCGGCGCTGGTCTTTGTACAGTCAGAATCACAATCGCGTACAAACCGTGAACCCAACCACGCGAGTCTTGTTGCATATCCAGAATCGAGCGCCCGTAATAACCCTCCAAGCTTTGGGCTAAAGCGTCATGATCGATACCAAGTTCCGCTGCTCGATCTAGCAGTGTCGTGAGATCGACAACCGTCTCCGGTTGATAGCGTTCGACTACATACGGGTGGCCATCGGTGATTGGTCCCCGCGCAATGAAGGTCGCGGTATGGCCATTCCCCCACTTTCCCAACTTGTCGTTGTGAACGCCTTGGGAAAACACAGGATCGACTTGTGCGCTCAGCTCGTCATCGATGATGGCGTATAGCCCGCCATCAATCGTCACGTAGCCCGCGGAAACCACCAAAACCGCGCCGTCAACGGGGGCGGCGGCCGCGACCTTTTCGGCACTGAAGACAACGGTCGAAGGACAACTGTCTCGCCGCGTCGGTTCCCACCCTTGCTCCAGGTCCAACAACGTTCCGGCAGCAGCCTTGTGCAGCCAATCAACCAACTGATCGACAATGGCGTCGAGACCAAACCGATGCAGCAGTTCGTTCAAAGATCCTTCGAACAGGCATGGCGAAACCAACTCGCCTTCGCGATGGGGGTTTATGTGTGGCAAGTTGAGTGGGAAGTCCGCACGCAAGAAGGGCTTGGGCGCGGATAGGGGCCAGTCACTGCCGAATACCAGCACGCATGTCTCGACGGCACGCACCCCGGTTTCGGAGACGCCGCTACGCCGAGACCTGTTTGGCAGTTGCACGGCAACATCGACCTCTATCTGCGTCGATGCACCGATTACCTTTGGTTCGCCAACGCGGGTCAAGCCCCGATGTCGCTGAAGTTGATGCAGTGCGTCTACGATAGCGTCCGTCATGATGCCCCGTGCGGCATGGGAGTTCGCGCGGAGGTGATCACGGCGGCGGCCTTCGATCCAGCTTCCTTCTTCGAGGGGGGCTGCACACCTTGGGAAGTGACGGTGAAAACGAGGGGCTCCACAGATTTCTCGCTCGGGTACTCGCCCGTGCAGTAGAACTCACCTTTTGCTTCCTCCACGATTTCTACATATTCACGCTTTGCACGGATGCAGGGCGGATCGCTGTCATCATCTTTGATGGGCTTGCAACTTGCGACGATGACAGCGCCGTCACGGGTCTGTGAGAGCGCCTTTCTTGCATCTGCATCCAGTTTTGCTTTTTCTCCGCACTTCGACCAACTGTCATAGGACAAAGAGTGCCAAGAGCAATGATGAGGTGTCTGCATGATGTCGTACTCCAGCACCTCAGTCTCGGCCTCATGGCGCTGCCATTGGCGGTTCCAGATGAATACTTCAGCATCCCCACCAGTAAGAAACTTCGCGCCATCTGGTGTCGCTGCATCGGCAGCTAATGTGAAGTTCAAGATCACACTGGACTGATTTTTGACCAGGCACTCTTCCTCTTCCTCATAGTCCTTGGCCTCCAAAGGTGCAAGAAGAAACGCAGAGAAGAATGCAGAACTCTTGCCGTTGATCGTAGAGAAGCGCGTATCGACCTTCCGCACGATGGAGGTGAGGTCATCGGTCTTTCCATTGATGTCCTCCCCCATGATCTGGATGCGATCACCGGACCCAACGGTGAAGTTTTTGTCTC
>CAYRJS010000150.1:3355-6254 GCA_964424535.1 uncultured Aquimonas sp. | reverse complement strand
CTTGCAACCGCGTCTGGAACCGGTACTGGCCAGTGCCGGTTGCAATGGCACGGCGGCACGCGACGTATTGCAATCGCTGCAACAGGCTCTGGGCGTTGTCGAAGGCGAGGACAGTCAGCCCCAGCAAGAGGCCGTGGTGGCCCTGGAGCGCAATGCTCCACAGGCTGTTTCGGTGCCAGAGCCCGAGGCCCAGGAAGAAGAGTCAACGCCGGAACTGGAGTTTGACGAGGCCGATGCCGACAAGGTGCGCAAGCTCCAGATCGGTACCTGGATCCAGTTCACGGAAAAAGATGGCACCACGGTGCCGGTCAAGCTGTCCTGGATCAGTCCGATTTCCAATCGCATGCTGTTCGTCAACCGTCGGGGTTTGCGCTATTGCGTGGCTTCGCCTGAGGAACTGGCAGCGATGATGAAACAGGGCACGCTCAATATCCGCCCCCACGATGCTGCCTTCGAACATGCCATGACCCAGGTGCTGGGCAAGCTGCGTTCAACCAAGAGCAACCCCTCCTGAGGGTGCCAGCGCCAGCAAAAAGCCTTCCGTTGCTCCTTGACCTGGATTGAACGTATTGCCGATCTGCGCACCGGTTCTGATACATTGCCTGCAATGCTGGTAAAGGCAGCCAAAAACAACACGTTGCCTTGGCCTTGTCTGGACCCGTCAAGGAAAATCCCATGTCTCGAATCGCAAGCCCGATGTATTTCAAGTGCGCTGCCACCTTGGTCGCCTTCGCCCTGGCCGGGGTCGCGCCTGGCGTATTGGCCCAGGAAATCGACCCGGGACTTTGGGAAGTCAGTTCGAAAATGGAGTCGCCGGATGGCTCCAGCCCCATGGCGGCGCAGATGGCGCAGATGCAGGAGCAGCTCCGGAATATGCCACCGCAGGTGCGCGCGATGATGGAAAAGCAGATGGCCAGTGCCGGACTCAATGTCGGCATCGGTGAAGACGCCGTATCGATAAAGCTGTGTATTACCCCGGAAGATGCCCAGGCCGGCCCCGTTCACGAGGGGCAGCAGGAAGGCGACTGCACCTATACCCAGGTGAGCCAGGAAGGCAATGTCTGGAGCGGGCGCATGGTCTGTACCAAACCTAAAATGACCGGCGACTTCATCACGATCCTGCACGATCGCGGCCACCACACGACCGAGGCGCAAATGGAAGGCGAATCAATTGGGCGCCTGAACATGAAGGTGGATTCCAGGCGCATCGGCAGCGATTGCGGAACTATCGCGCCCGTCAGGGGCTGAGTGGCGATCTGGCACCGGAGCAAGGGACGGTGATGGCCGCATCATCCACCCTGCTGTTTCCTTCGTGCTGAAGGCGCGGGATTTCATCAGGTTCGGGTCTGTCATGAGACTGGCTCCATGACGCATCCGGCTTGATGCGGTACATTTGCCGTCTGCTGACATCCAATGCACCCACCTTGAGAGGGAAACATGGCGGTTACCGTAGTTGTGCTGCGCGAGCGGGCACCCAATGAACGGCGCGTTGCGCTTTCACCCGATGTGGCCAAGAAGCTCAGCAAGCTGGGCGTCAAACTGGTGATCGAAACGGGTGCCGGCACCGGTGCCAACCAGCCTGACAGTCTGTTTCCCGGTGTCGAGGTGGTAGCTGATGCGGCCACAGCGCTGGCGCGTGCCGAAGTTCTGCTGACGGTGCAGCCACCGACCCTGGAAACCATTGCCGCTCTGCCGGAAGGTGCGGTGGTCATCGGTTTCATGGCGCCGCACGCCGATGCCGAGCGGGTCAAGGCCCTGCGCGATCGCAAGATCACTGCCTTTGCCATGGAGTTGCTGCCGCGCACCACCCGGGCCCAAGCCATGGACGTGCTCAGCTCGCAGGCCGGCATGGCCGGCTACAAGGCCGTCCTGATCGCGGCCGAGTTGACCGGCAAGTTCTTCCCCATGCTGACCACGGCTGCCGGTACGATCCGCCCGTCCAAGGTGCTGGTGGTCGGGGCCGGGGTTGCGGGTTTGCAGGCCATTGCCACGGCCAAGCGCCTGGGCGCGCAGGTTGAAGGTTTTGACGTGCGTCCGGAAACCCGCGAGCAGATCGAATCGCTGGGCGGCAAGTTCCTCGATCTTGGGGTCTCGGCCGCCGGCAGCGGTGGCTATGCACGGGAACTGACGGCCGAAGAGCGCGCCGAGCAGCAGCGGCGCCTGGCCGAACACCTCAAGGGTATCGACGTGGTCGTGACCACCGCGGCTGTGCCGGGTCGGCCAGCGCCGAAGATTTTGACGGCCGCCATGGTCGAGGGCATGAAGCCCGGGGCGGTGATCGTGGATCTGGCCGCTGAAACCGGGGGCAACGTCGAACTGACGCGACCTGGGGAAACCTTCGTGCATCAGGGGGTCACCCTGGCCGGTCCCTTGAACCTGCCGAGCATGGGGGCCATCCACGCCAGCGAGATGTATGCGCGCAACCTGTTCAATTTCCTGTCGCTTTCGCTGGCTGAAGACGGTGCGTTTGCCCTCAACTGGGACGACGAGCTGGTGGCCAAGACCTGCCTGACCCATGCCGGGGAAATCCGGCACGAGGCAACCCGGAATATGGTCGAGGCCGGGGCATGATGACCCGGCGCTATCCCTGGATTGGTGTGGAGTAAGGCTGTAATGGACGGATTTCTGGCGCTGTATGTCTTCATGTTGGCGGCCTTTACCGGCAAGGAAATCATCGGGCGGGTACCGGTGATCCTGCATACCCCATTGATGAGCGGTTCCAACTTCGTGCATGGCATCGTGCTGGTGGGGGCGATGATCGCCCTGGCCGAGGCCACCACGCCGTTGGGTATCGCGATCGGCTTCATCGGCGTGATTCTGGGCGCGGGCAACGCCGCTGGCGGCTATGTCGTGACCGAGCGCATGTTGCAGATGTTCAAGTCGAGCAAGGGCAAGAAGA
>CAYRJS010000150.1:0-3345 GCA_964424535.1 uncultured Aquimonas sp. | reverse complement strand
GGAATTGCATACCCTGCTCGCTTACGGTGCCAAGGCCAGCTACCTGCTGGCGGCGTTGCTGTTCATCCTTGGCATCAAGGCCATGTCCTCGCCGGTCACGGCCCGTTCCGGCATCAAGTGGGCCGGTGTGGGCATGGTGATCGCCACCCTGGCCACCTTTGCCATTACCGGTGGCCACAACCTGGGCTGGATCCTGGCCGCCCTGGTTATCGGCATCGTGCCGACCTGGCTGTGGGGCAAGAAGGTCGCCATGACCGACATGCCGCAGATGGTGGCCCTGTTCAACGGCATGGGCGGTGGTTCGGCCGCCGCGATCGGTGCCATCGAGCTGTTCAAGTTCGGCCAGTTGCAGCAAGTCAGTGGCCAGTCGCATCTCAGCGCCGCCGTGGTCCTGGCCGTGATTGGTGCCCTGATCGGTGCGATTTCCATGACCGGCTCCCTGATCGCCTGGGCCAAGCTCGACGGGCGCATGGACAAGCGCTTCACCTTTGCCGGCCAGCAGTTCTTCAATCTGGTGGTGTTCATCGCCACCCTGGCGGCGGGTGCGGCCCTGGTGTTCTGGAAGCTCGATGCCAACCTGGTCATCGTCTTCTTCCTCCTGGCCCTGGCCTTTGGCGTGTTGATGACCCTGCCCATCGGCGGCGCCGACATGCCGGTGGTGATCTCGCTCTACAACGCCTTCACCGGTCTGGCCGTGGCCTTTGAAGGCTATGCCATGGGCATCGAAGCCCTGATCGTGGCCGGCATGGTGGTGGGCGCGGCCGGTACCTTCCTTACCCAGCTCATGGCCAAGGCCATGAATCGACCCATCAGCAACGTGCTGTTTTCCAATTTCGGTGGCGGTGGTGAAGCGACCGAAATCGCCGGCTCGCAAAAGCCTATCGATGCCGCCGATGCAGCTTCGCTGTTGTACATGGCCGAAAAGGTCATCATCGTACCCGGCTACGGCATGGCTGTGGCCCAGGCCCAGCACAAGATCTGGGAGTTGTCGCAAGCCCTGATCAAGGCCGACAAGGAAGTCCGCTTCGCCATCCATCCGGTGGCCGGGCGCATGCCAGGGCACATGAACGTGCTGCTGGCCGAGGCCGGCGTGCCCTACGACCTGATCGCCGACATGGACGAGATCAACCCCGAGTTCAAGACCTGTGACGTGGCCATCGTGATCGGTGCCAACGACGTGGTGAACCCGGCCGCCAAGACCGACAAGGGCTCGCCGATCTACGGCATGCCGATCCTGGATGTGGTCGAAGCGCGCCAGACCATCGTCATCAAACGCGGCAAGGGCACCGGCTTTGCCGGTATCGAGAATGCCCTGTTCTACGCCGACAACACCCGCATGTTGTATGCCGACGGCAAGGAAGCCGCCAGCCAGCTCGTGGCCGAGCTGAAGATGCTGGAAGGCGGGGATGGCCATTGATATCGGCCCGGTTTCCCGGTCTTGAGCCGGAACCGGGCACAAACCGGCGATCATGGCGCGATTGCGGGACTGGGTGGTTTTGCCTGCGCCAGGTCTGGCGAGGTGCGGATTCAGCGTTATACTCGCAACGACGAAGCGGACGGGCTTGTAGGCAACAGATGCAGGAGCCGTTGGCAGGGATCAACCTGACGTGAAGGGGTGCAGGCGTGGATATCGCGGAACTTTTGGCGTTTTCGGTCAAGAACAAGGCTTCTGACCTGCATCTGTCGGCAGGTCTGCCGCCGATGATCCGGGTCGATGGCGACGTGCGTCGCATCAATATCCCGGCGCTGGACCACAAGCAGGTCCACGCCTTGGTGTACGACATCATGTCGGACAAGGTGCGGCGCGACTACGAGGAATTCTACGAAGTCGACTTTTCCTTCGAGATCACTGGCCTGGCGCGTTTTCGCGTCAATGCCTTCACCCAGAACCGCGGTGCCGGCGCGGTCTTCCGGACGATTCCCTCCGAAGTGCTGACTCTGGATGACCTGGCCGCACCCAAGGTATTCCGGGAACTGATCGACCAGCCACAAGGCTTGATCCTGGTCACCGGGCCGACGGGGTCGGGCAAGTCGACCACGCTGGCGGCGATGATCGACCATATCAACAAGAAGGAATACGGCCATATCCTCACCGTCGAGGATCCGATCGAGTTCGTCCACACCTCGCAGAAATGCCTGATCAACCAGCGCGAAGTGCACCGCGATACCCACGGCTTCAACGAAGCCCTGCGTTCGGCCTTGCGTGAAGACCCGGACTACATCCTGGTCGGCGAGTTGCGTGACCTGGAAACCATCCGTCTGGCCCTGACCGCGGCAGAAACCGGCCACTTGGTGTTTGCCACCTTGCATACCAGCTCGGCGGCCAAGACCATCGACCGCGTGATCGACGTGTTCCCGGCCGGAGAAAAGTCGATGGTGCGCTCGATGCTGTCCGAGAGCTTGCGCGCGGTGATCTCGCAGACCCTGCTGAAGAAAGTCGGCGGCGGGCGCGTGGCCGCGCACGAGATCATGGTGGCGGTGCCCGCGATCCGCAACCTGATCCGCGAAGACAAGGTTGCACAGATGTATTCGGCCATCCAGACCGGCCAGAATGTCGGCATGCAGACCCTCGACCAGTGCCTGCAGGACATCGTCAAACGCGGCTTGATCACACGCGCCTCGGCCCGTGATTACGCCAGGGACAAGCGTCTATTTGAATGAGACCGGGATTCGTGATTCGAGATTCGAGATTCGAAAGAGCACAAGCGCAGCAGCCTGGCGCATCCGGTTCTTTGACGAATCACGAATGACCAATCACGAATTGCGGCTTCCAGGGAGCCACCATGAGCAGCATCGATTTCACCTCGTTTCTCAAGCTGATGGCGCACAAGAAGGCGTCGGATCTGTTCATCACGGCCGGAGCGGCGCCTTCGATCAAGGTCAACGGCAAGATCATGCCGATCACCCAGCAGCCCTTGACCCCGCAGCAGAGCCGCGACCTGGTGCTGAACGTGATGACGCCGAGCCAGCGCGAAGAGTTCGAAAAAACCCACGAGTGCAACTTCGCCATCGGTGTTTCCGGTGTCGGGCGTTTTCGTGTGTCCTGCTTTTACCAGCGCAACCAGGTCGGCATGGTGCTGCGCCGGATCGAAACCCGCATTCCCACCATCGACGAGTTGAGCTTGCCGCCAATCATCAAGACCCTGGCGATGACCAAGCGCGGCATCATCATCTTCGTGGGTGCCACGGGTACCGGTAAATCCACCTCGTTGGCGGCGATGATCGGCTACCGCAACCAGAACTCCACCGGCCATATCATCACCATCGAAGATCCCATTGAATACGTGCATCGGCACGAGGGCTGCATCGTGACCCAGCGTGAGGTCGGCATCGATACCGACAGTT
>CAYRJS010000149.1:0-6338 GCA_964424535.1 uncultured Aquimonas sp. | reverse complement strand
CGAGCCGTGCTTGCCGCTGGCCCGCGCTCTGGTTAGCCTGCCCGCTTTGATTTCTAGCAGGCGGGCTGATCGGTGCGTGCAGTGATGGTTGTTCTGGTCCTGGCAGGGGCCGTGCTGGCGGGGTGCGCACAAACCCCGACGCGGGGGGAAACCGTGGTTTCCGATGTCGCCTTGAATGCAATCCATGACCGTCTCGATGCCGCCACCCGGCGCTTTGATGAGGCCGTGATCCGGTATGAGCAGGGCGATATCGCTGCTGCGGCAACCGAATTCGGCGGTGCCCGCATGGATTTGAACGCGATCGCCGATACCTGCCTGACCACGCCCGGCTGCGACGTGCGGCGGGTGTTGGCGGCACTGGATGCCTTGCTGGTACGCCAGGGGCGGTTTCTGACGGGAGCCAGCGAGGATGCAGTGCCGGTCGATCTTGAACCGCCTCTGGTGGGTGAGGGCGATTCCCCGGTCTTGCAGGCGATGCCCGAATCGGCACGGACCGTGGCCTTGCTCAATGGCCGCGATCTGGCCCAGGTGATCGAGCTCAACGAACCGATCAAGGCGGCCCTGGAGGAATGGTTGACCTGGATGCGCCCGCAGTTGCTCGACACCTGGGAAAACTACCAGTACATGCGCTATCGCATGTTCCCCCAGTACGAAAAGACCGGCCTGCCCGAAGCCTTGCTGTTCGGCATTCTGGCCAAGGAATCCGGTGGTCGGGTGCATGCGGTCTCACGCGCCGGCGCGGCTGGGCCTTTGCAATTCATGCCGGCTACGGGCCTGCGTCTGGGGCTGGTTTCGGACCGGGGTTTTGATCAGCGCTTTGATCCGGCAGAAGCCACCCGCGCCAATGCGGCCTACCTCAATGAGCGTTTTGCCGAACTCAATGGCGACCTGGCCCTGGCGTTGGCGGCTTACAATGGCGGTGAAGGCCGGATTGCCCGTTTGTCGAATCGCGGGGCGCACGATTTCTGGAGCGCACCGGTATTCAATGCCTTGCCCAACGAAACCCGCGAATATGTGCCCATGGTGCTGGCGGCAGCCTGGTTGTTCCTGCATCCGGAACGCTACAACCTGAGTCTGGCGCAATACGACGCCGAGCCGGTGACGGTGCGGCTGGAACACGAGATGTCGATCAACGAGCTGGCGGTCTGCATCGGTCAGCAGGGCAATCCCCGGGGTTGGTTCCGCCACCTGCGCAATCTCAATCCGCGCTGGCAGGCCAATACGCGCCTGCCTGCCGGCACCGAGCTGGAAATGCCGACCGCGGCCTACGCCGGCTATCAACGTGAATGTCTGGCCGGGCCGATGCTGGCGCTGAGCCGGGAGTTGCACGCATCCCATCCGGTCAAGCCCGTGGTCCAGAGCAATTACGTGGTGCGACGGGGTGATTCACTGCATGCGATCGCCCGGCGGCATGGATGCACGGTTGCCAGCCTGGCGCGCGCCAATGCAATCGCCGCGCCACGGTATCTGATCCGCCCAGGCCAGCGTCTGAGCTTGGCAGGCTGTACGCGCTGAACGGGAATATCGTGTTTCCAGCAGGTAAACTGCGGCGATTGTGGCCATTGATGGCCGAAAGACGTGTGGGAGCGGATACGTGCTCGAACTGATCAAAGCCGGCGGTTGGGTGATGTGGCCCTTGCTGGCAATCTCGGTGATTGCCCTGGCCATCGTGCTGGAGCGCTTCTGGACCTTGCGCCGGTCCACCACCTTGCCGCCCGGCCTGGGTACAGAAGTGTGCGAATGGGCGCGCAATCCCAATCTGGACCCTCGCCACGTCGACGCCCTGCGGGAAAACTCGCCCCTGGGCGAGGTGCTGGCGGCGGCGCTGGATGTGCGTGGACGCCCGCGGGAAATCATCCGCGAGCGCATCGAGGATGTCGGTCGCCATGTCATGCATCGGCTCGAACGTTATCTCAACACCCTGGGCACGATTGCCAGTTCGGCACCGATGCTGGGCCTGCTGGGCACGGTGATCGGCATGATGCGGCTGTTCCTGGGCATCCTTGACCATGGCATCGGCGATATGACGCAACTGGCCGGCGGCATTGGCCAGGCCCTGATCACCACGGCCACGGGCATCTGCATCGCGGTGCCGGCCTTGGCCTTCCATCGTTATTTCCGGGGTCTGGTGGCGGCCTACGTGATCGAAATGGAGCGCCAGTCGATGACCCTGATCGATATTCTGGATACGGTTGAACACGCACCCACGGCTCCCCCGGCACCGGTGCGCCCGGCAGTGCGGCGTCGAGGTGCGACTGGATGAGAATCGGTGCGGCCCGGCCCGATGAGGAACTGGAAATCAGCCTGATCCCGCTGATTGACGTGGTGTTGACCCTGATCATCTTCTTCGTTGTCACCACCACGTTTCAGGATCGCAGCGCGCTCAAGATCGCCTTGCCCGAATCCAGCAGCCAGACGGCGGAAACGCCCAAGGATCCACTGGTGGTGGTGGTCGATGCCGAAGGCCGGTATTTCGTCGGTGGCAGTGAAGTCCTGCATCGGGATGTGCGCTCTTTGCGTGATTCGATTGCAACCGTGGCCGGTGATGACAAGAACCGGGTCGTGGTCCTGCGCGCCGATGGCAAGACTCCGCACCAGGCCGTGGTGACGGCGATGGACGCCATCGGCCAGTTGGGTTTTTCCCGCTTGTCGATTGCCACCATGCCTTCGACTGCGGACGAACCATGACCGCGACGGCCGGTGTGAGCACGGCGCGCGGCACCTACCGGCGCCTGCTGGTGTATGTGCGGCCCTACTGGTTGACCTGGTGCCTGGCCTGTACCGGCATGGTGTTCGACGCCGCCGCGGCGGGCATGTTTACCTGGTTGATCAAGCCCATGCTTGATGACTTGTTCGTGGCCCGCGATGCGGCTTCGATCTTCTGGATGCCGATCGTTCTGGTCGGCCTGTTCGTGTTGCGCGGCCTGGCCACTTACGCCAGCGATTTCGGCATGGCCCGCATCGGTCGCAGTGTGGTGCGCGATCTGCGCGAGCGCATCTTCAGCAAATACCAGCGCCTGCCGGCGGCCTATTTCGATCGTGAACCGGCAGGGCAAGTGGTGTCCCGGGTCATCTACGGCGCCGAACAGGTGGCCCAGGCCACCTCCGATGCGGTGCGCTCGATGATCGTGGACAGCCTGACCGTGCTGGCCATGCTGGTGGTGATGCTGTGGCAAAGCGCCAGCCTGACCTTGTACCTGTTCGTGATGGTGCCCCTGACCGGCCTGGTCTGGCGCTATGTGGGCCAACGCTACCGGCGCATCAATCGCACCATCCAAGCCTCGATGGGCGATGTCACCGGCATGGTGGAAGAAGCCGTGACCGGGCACCGCGAAGTGCGCATCTATGGCGGCCAGGCGCGCGAGACGGAACGCTTTGCCACCGGCGTCAACGACAATCTGCGCCTCAATCTCAAGGTCGTGAGCATCAACGCGCTCAGTTCCTCCACCGTGCAACTGGTGGCGGCCACGGCCCTGGCGGCGATCGTGTGGCGGGCAACCCGGCCAGATCTGCTCGATACCATCAGCGCCGGTGCTTTCATGTCGCTGATCAGCGCCATGCTGGTGATGTTGCCTTCGATCAAGCGCCTGACCACGATCCAGGCTACGGTCCAGCGCGGCGTGGCTGCCGCTGATGAATTGTTCGAAGTGCTGGATGCACCCGAAGAACAGGACACCGGCACCGTGAGCCTGGAGCGGGCCCGGGGCGAGATCGAATTGCGCCAGGTTCGTCTGTCCTACCCCAGCCGGGCCGAACCGGCGCTGGCGGGGATAGATCTGCATTGCCCGGCGGGTACCGTCACCGCTCTGGTTGGACCTTCGGGCAGCGGCAAGAGCAGCTTGGCGAGCCTGTTGCCACGTTTTTACGAGCCTGATTCGGGCCAGATCCTGCTCGATGGCCGACCCCTGTCTGATTATCGCCTGGCCGATCTGCGCGCCCAGATCGCCTTGGTCAGCCAGCGCGTGGTGCTGTTCAACGGTTCGATTGCCGACAATATCGCCTATGGTGGCCTGGCCGGAGCCAGCCGTGAACGCATCGAAGCCGCCGCGCGTGCCGCCAATGCCATGGAGTTCATCGAAGAACTGCCGCAGGGTCTGGATAGCCCTGTGGGTGAACAGGGTGGACTGTTGTCCGGTGGCCAGCGCCAGCGCATCGCTATCGCCCGGGCCTTGTTGAAGGATGCCCCGATCCTGATTCTGGATGAGGCCACCAGCGCCCTGGATTCCAAATCCGAACGCTTGATCCAGGATGCCCTGGCGCGGTTGATGGTGGATCGCACCACCCTGGTCATTGCCCATCGCTTGAGCACGATCGAGCACGCCGACCAGATTGCCGTGATGGATCGCGGGCATCTGGTGGAAATAGGCAACCACGCCCAGTTGCTGGCCCAGGATGGTGTCTACGCCGCCTTGCACCGGCTCCAGTTCGGTGGTGAGTAAGGATGAAGGCCGGCTTGACGCGGTGGCTGGAGCGGCGCTGGTACGGTTCGGTGCCGCCCAATCTTTTTTTGCGCGCCCTGGCTCGGGTCTTTGCCTGGCTGGCGCGCCGGCGCAAGGCTCGCAGTCGCGCGGAACAGGCCGGGGTGCCGGTCATCGTGGTCGGCAACCTGGCCGTGGGTGGTGCCGGCAAGACACCGCTGGTCATCGCCCTGGTCGAAGCTTTGCGCGAGCGTGGCTATCGACCGGGCGTGATCTCGCGCGGGCATGGGCGCAAGACCCGGGATGCGCGTACGGTGCGACCCGATTCCACGGCTGTAGAAGTCGGAGACGAGCCAGTCTTGATTGCCCAGCGCACCCAGGCGCCGGTGGCGGTAGCGTTTCGCCGCATCGAAGCGGCGCGGCTGCTGGTCGAAACCGGGCAGGTGGATGTGCTGGTGGCCGATGATGGCCTGCAACACTATGGCCTGGCACGCGATATCGAAATCCTGGTGGTGGATGGTCAACGCCGTTTCGGCAATGGTCGGCTGCTGCCGGCCGGGCCCTTGCGCGAACCGATCGAACGCGCGACGCAGTGCGATTTCATCGTCTGTAATGGCGGTCGGCCCCAGGCCGGTGAGGTACTTATGGAACTGGAAGCCCGCCAGGCCGTGACCCTCGATGGTTCTACCAGGCGTTCGCTGGGCGGCTTTGCCGGTCAATACGTGCATGGCGTGGCCGGGATCGGCAATCCGGGGCGCTTTTTCGGTTCCCTGGCGGCCCAGGGCGTGAAATTGGAAGCGCATGCTTTTCCCGATCACCATGTTTACCGCGCCGCCGATCTGGACTTTGGCGATGACGCGCCGGTGCTGATGACGGAAAAAGACGCGGTCAAATGCCGCGGATTTGCCCGCCCGAACTGGTACGCCGTGCCCGTGGTGGCCTATCTGCCGGCGACTTTTTTCCCTGAACTGGTGGCCCGTTTGCAGGCCCTGCAGGATCCCAAGCCATGAACCTGATTACTGATGCGACCACTGCTGAATTCGTCGTGGCCATTCCCGCCCGTTATGGTTCGACCCGGCTGCCGGGCAAGGCCCTGCGCCTGGTCGGTGGCGAGCCGATGATCGTGCAGGTGGCGCGACGGGCCCTGGAAGCTGGTGCCAGCGAAGTGGTGGTAGCCACCGATGACGAGCGCATTGCCGCCGCCATCGAACCGCTGGGTATCACCGCCTGCATGACCTCGACCGAGCATGCTTCCGGCACCGACCGTCTGGCCGAATGTGCCCGCCTGCGCGGCTGGCCGGATGCCCGCATCGTGGTCAACCTGCAAGGTGATGAACCGCTGGCGCCGCCCTCGGCGATCCGTGCCGTGGCCCAGGCCCTGGTGATCGCCAAGGCGCAGGTGGCGACCTTGGGTCAACCCTTGACCGATACCGAGGAATTGTTCGATCCCAATTGCGTCAAACTGGTGCGCGATGCCCAAGGCCTGGCCCTGTATTTCAGCCGCGCGCCGATTCCCTGGCATCGCGATGCCTTTGCCCGGGATCGGGTCAACCTGCCCGCCGGCCCGTGGCTGCGCCATATCGGCATCTATGCCTATCGCGTCGCCGATCTGCAGGCCTTTGCCGCGATGCCGGCAGGGTGCCTGGAGCAGATCGAATCCCTGGAACAATTGCGCGTACTGGAAGCTGGCTGGCGGATCGCCGCGGCCTTGAGCCCAGAGCCATTTCCAGCTGGGGTGGATACCGAAGCCGATCTGGCCCGGGTCGAGGCGGCGTTGCGGACTTGATGCAAGTCATGCCGCAGGCGTTGGTAGCTGGCTTCCTTGCTGGCCAGCATCGACAATAGCGCGATGCCTTCCTCCGGAGACTCGCCATGTCGTCCCAGCCCAGGATTTCCCTGACCCGATTCTTGATCGAACGC
>CAYRJS010000148.1:0-6347 GCA_964424535.1 uncultured Aquimonas sp. | reverse complement strand
TCGACTGGTTCCAGCGGAATTCGACCCCGGCCTTGGCCGCCAGGGCTGCCAGTTGCTGGGTGAAAGAGAAGCAATCGCCGGTCTGGTCACGTGGCAGGCGCAGGGCTCCGACCAGTTTGTCGACGCTGGCAGCCATCGCCGGTTCCGCGCGTACGATGCCGGCTCGATCCAGCACCTCGTAGGGCACCTGATACTGCTCCAGGATGCGGATGTCCTCGGCGGCGGCGTCCAGTTGCTTCTGGGTGCGAAAGACCTGGGTGGTACCCAGACTGCGACCTTCGTAGTTGATGCCGGTGGCGTCACACAGGGCGTGGATGCAGTCACGGCTGTAATCGGACATGCGCACCATGCGCGACTTGTTGATGGCGTAGCGGGCGTGGGTGCAGTTGCGCAGCATCTGCAGCATCCAGCGGTATTGGGCCGGATCGGTGGTCAGGCGGATGGCCAATGGCGCATGTTGCTGAAACAGCCAGCGAATGGCCTTGAACGGCACTCCCGGTGCGGCCCAGGGGGAGGTGTAGCCGTAGGAAAGCTGGCCGGCATTGGCGAAGCTGGTTTCCAGGGCCGGGCCGGGTTGGCGATCGACCACGGTCACTTCATGACCGGCCTGACGCAAGTACCAGGCACTGGTCACGCCCACGACGCCAGCGCCGAGAATCAGGATTCGCATTGTTCCCTCCAGGCCATCATTTCCTGCGTGTATCGCAGTGCATACTGTTATCGTCGTAGTATATGCCGCTCTCAGCAGTTGTTTTTCCTGAAAAATCCGGGAAAACAGCATAAAGTCACGTATCCGGATTGGAGAGACGAAATCCCATGGCTGCCCGTCCGCGCGAACTGGATCGGATCGATCGCAAGATCCTGCGTATCCTGCAGCAGGAGGGGCGCATTTCCCTGACCGAACTGGGCGAGCGTGTCGGCCTGTCCACGACCCCGTGCGCCGAACGGGTGCGCCGGCTGGAGCGGGAAAAGGTCATTACCGGTTATCACGCCAAGGTCGATCCGCACTGGGTCAAGGCCGGTCTGTTGGTGTTCGTGGAAATCAGCCTGGCGTACAAGTCCGGGGATATCTTCGAGGAGTTCCGCCGCGCCGCCCTGAACCTGCCGAACGTGCTGGAGTGCCACCTGGTTTCCGGCGAATTTGATTATCTGATCAAGGCCCGCATCAGCGAGATGGCTTCGTATCGCAAGCTCCTGGGCAGCACCTTGCTGACCTTGCCGCACGTGCGCGAATCGCGTAGCTACATCGTCATGGAAGAGGTCAAGGAAACCGCCAGCCTGCCGATACCCGATTGAACTGGCCATCGGCACGGCCCCTCGGTCGGCAAGTGGGAGCTTCGGGGGTGTTCCTTGTTCGCAAGGCAAGGCTTTTGTACACTTGACGGGTTGTTCGTCGTGTTTTTCTCGACAACATCTTCCCTTGGAGCCTCTTCAATGCCCAGCGACAGTAGCAGTCGACCTCGGACGACGCCCATGCTGGCGACCACCTGATCGGGTAGGTTCGCCTGTGTGGGCGTCGCGGTCGCGATTCACAACAGGCGAATCATGATGAACCAGAAGCAATTGCTGCGCCCGGTGGCCGATGCCGCCACCTTGGCTGCACCCCTGGCCAAATTCAATACCGCCGATGCGGTGGCCTATCTCAATGAGCTGGAACTGCGCAAAGCCGCCGATACCCTGGCGGCGGTGCCGCTGGCGCGGGCGGTAAAACTGCTGGAAACCCCGGAACTGCACCATGCCGGTGAGCTGGTGGCCATGCTGGCACCCAACCGGGCCGCCGTCTTGCTGGGCCTGATGGCCGACGACCGCGCCACCGACATCGTGCACGAACTGGATGACGAAGATCGGGCGCGCCTGTTGCCGATGCTCGATCCGGAAGCGCGCAGCGCCATCCAGTTGCTGATGAGCTACCCCGACAGTACCGCTGGTGCCCTGATGAGCACCGAGTTCGTGGCGGTGCCATCAAACTGGACGGTGGAGCAGACCCTGCAGCATATCCGTGAAGTCGAGCGCGACCGGGAAACGGTCTACGCCATCTATGTGCTGGACCCGGCCAGCAACCAATTGCAGCGCGTGGTGACCTTGCGCCGTTTGATCACCGGCGATCCTGCCGCTTCCATCCTGTCCGTGGCCCAGGTCAATCCGCCGGTGACGGTGGATCCTTTGACCGACCAGGAAGAAGTGGCCCAGCTGATCCGCCGCCATGACCTGCTGGCCCTGCCGGTGATCGACGAGCAACGGCAATTGCTGGGCATCGTCACGGTCGATGACGTGCTCGATGCCATGATCGAGGAATCCACCGAGGACGCCCACAAGTTCGGCGGCATGGAGGCCCTGGACCGGCCCTACATGCAGATGGGTTTTTTCGAGATGATCCGTAGCCGGGGCGGCTGGTTGAGCGTGCTGTTCATCGGCGAAATGCTGACCGCCAGCGTGATGCAGCATTACGAGGACGAACTGGCGCGCGCCATCATGCTGACCTTGTTCATTCCCCTGATCATGAGTTCGGGCGGCAACTCCGGTTCCCAGGCGACATCGTTGTTGATCCGTTCCCTGGCCCTGCACGAACTGCGTTTGCGTGACTGGTGGAAGGTGGCCCTGCGGGAAGTACCCACGGGCCTGGTGCTGGGTACCATCCTGGGAGTGTTGGCCATCACCCGCATCAGCGTGTGGCAACTGGCCGGTCTGCACGATTACGGCGAACACTGGCAGCTTCTGGCGTTCACCATTGGCGCCGCCCTGGTCGGGATCGTGAGTTTTGGTTCATTGTCCGGGGCGATGCTGCCGTTTGCCCTCAAGCGTCTGGGCTTTGACCCGGCCAGTGCTTCGGCACCGTTCGTGGCCATATTGGTGGACGTGACCGGCCTGGTGATCTATTTCACCATCGCCGCCGCGATCCTGGGAGGAACGCTGTTGTGACTCAGGCGGCCTGGTAGCGCCCGTAACGGCGCAGGCGCTCGTAACGGTTTTCCAGCAGGGTGGCCGTGTCGATGCGCTCGAGCTGGTCCAGTTGGCCCAGAAGAACCTTCTTGAGGCGCGTGGCCATGGTCTGCGGATCACGGTGGGCGCCGCCCAGCGGTTCGGGCACGATCTGGTCGATCAGGCCCAGCTCCAGCAGGCGCGGGGCGGTGATGCCCAGGGCTTCGGCGGCATCCTTGGCGCGTTCGGCGGTTTTCCACAGGATCGAGGCGCAGCCTTCGGGTGAAATCACCGAATAGGTGCTGTATTCGAGCATCAGGCTGCGATCACCCACGCCGATGGCCAGGGCGCCGCCGGAGCCGCCTTCGCCGATCACGGTGGTGACGATGGGGATGCGCAACTGCGCCATTTCCAGCAGATTGCGGGCAATGGCCTCACTCTGGCCGCGTTCCTCCGCACCCACGCCGGGGTAGGCGCCGGGGGTATCGATCAAGGTCAACAGCGGCAGGCGGAAACGTTCGGCCATCTGCATCAGGCGCAGTGCCTTGCGGTAACCCTCCGGGCGCGGCATGCCGAAGTTGCGCTTGATCTTGGATTTGGTGTCGCGGCCTTTCTGTTGCCCGATCAACATCACCGCGCGCCCCTCGATACGGGCCAGGCCGCCCACGATGGCGGCGTCATCGGCGTAAGCGCGATCGCCGGCCAGTTCGTGGAATTCCTCGCAGATCAGACCGATGTAATCGAGGGTGTAAGGACGCTGTGGGTGGCGCGCGAGCTGGGAGATTTCCCAGGGTTTGAGGTCGCGGAAGATCTCGGCCGTGCGGGCCTTGAGCTTGTCCTGCAGGTGCGTGACTTCTTCCTCGATATTGAAGGCGTTGCCTTGTCCAGCCGTACGCAACTCCTGGATTTTGGCCTCCAGCTCGGCGATGGGTTGCTCGAAGTCGAGGAAGTTCAGATTCATGGGCAGGTGACGAGTTGGCCAGTGCGTCAGTATAGTCGCAGGTCCGTCCGGATGCTCCTGGACGTTTTCATGACGTGAATCGATCCATGCCCGAGGCTCAAACCGTACCGCTGATTAGCAACGATATCGTCCTGTTCGGCTTGATCGCAGCCACCCTGGGCGCGATCTTCTGGGCCGCCGATTCGAAAAATCCGTTCCTGCAACGTTTTTTCCGGGTCGTACCGGCACTGCTGCTGTGCTACTTCATCCCGGCCATCTACAACACCACCGGCCTGATCGATGGTTTGGGTACGAAGTTGTACAACCCGATTGCGCGTGACGTGCTGTTGCCGGCGGCATTGGTGCTGCTGACCTTGTCGATCGACCTGCCGGCGATCCTGCGTCTGGGACCGAAACTGCTGATCGTGTTCTGCGCTGGTACCTTCGGCATCATGCTGGGGGCCGTGATGGCCTTTCTGCTGTTCTCCTGGTTTCATCCCGATGTCGTGGACGGGGATACCTGGTCAGGCATGGCCGCTCTGGCCGGGTCCTGGATCGGCGGCGGTGCCAACATGGTGGCGATGCGCGAGGTATTCCAGGTCGATGCCACCACCTTTGGTCAGTTCGCCGTGGTGGATGTGGCCATCGCCAGCCTGTGGATGGCCGTGCTGCTGTATCTGGCCGGGCGCAGCGAGGAATTCGACCGCCGCCGTGGTGCCGATACCCGCGGTCTGGATGAGCTCAAACAGCATGTGGCCAGCTACCAGGCCCAGCATGGCCGCATCCCGAGTCTGACCGATCTGATGCTGATCGTTGCGGTCGGCTTCGGCATCGTCGGCCTGGCCCATGCCCTGGCCGTACCCCTGGCTGAGTGGTTTGATGCCCATGTGTCCTGGGCTTCGTATTTCAGTCTGACCACGCCCTACGTCTGGGTGGTGGTGCTGGCCACCACCATGGGCTTGATATTGAGCTTCACCAAAGTACGCCAACTGGAAGGCGCCGGCGCGTCCAGGGTCGGCACCTTGCTGTTGTATTTCCTGATTGCCTGCATCGGCATGCAGATGGACCTGCTGGCCCTGCTGGATCGCCCCTGGCTGTTCGCGCTCGGGGTGCTGTGGATCTCCGTACACATTCTGTGCCTGTGGATCGCCATGCGCCTGACGCGCGCACCGCTGTTCTATTTCGCCATCGGTTCCCAGGGCAATATCGGAGCTGCGGCCTCGGCGCCGGTGGTGGCCGCCGCCTTCAACCCGGCCCTGGCTCCGGTTGGAGTCCTGCTGGGCACGATCGGCTACGCCACAGGCACCTACCTGGCCTATGTCACCGGCTTGATCCTGCAGGCGTTGGCGCAGTAAAACAGGTCGAAGCTACGTCCCCGACGTTTCCTTTCAAGGAAGCGCAGGATTCAGTTGCTGCACCAGATCATGCAGGATGCGGGCATCTTCGGCAGCGGGTGCCTGGGGCACAGCTTCGGGTGTCAAGGGCGCTTCGATACCACGAAAACGCCGCTGAAAGGCCCGTAACGCGGCCTGGGGATCGTCCAGTGGATAGCCGATCGCAGCCAGGGCCAGCCACGGATCAAAACCTTCGGGGGCAGGTGGGGCATCGCTGCGTGGCCAGAGGCCAAAGCCGGCTGCGGCCAGTGCCTGCCAGGGGAAACTGGCATTGGGATCGCGCTTGCGCGTTGGCGCCAGGTCGGCGTGAGCGATGACCTGGGTGCGAGGAATATGGTGGCGGTGGCACAGGTCTTCGAGCAGGCGCACCAAGGCCTGTATCTGCTCGGGTGGGAAGGTGCTGGCACCGTTGTTGTCCAGCTCGATTCCGATCGAGGCGGAATTGAGATCGGTGATCGTGCCCCAGCGGCCACCACCGGCATGCCAGGCGCGGCGATCGTCGGCGACCAGTTGATACAACGAGCCATCGCGGCCAATCAGGTAGTGGGCACTGACCGGACCCTGGCTGTTTTCGCTGCGTAAAGTGCGCAAGCTGCGTTCCACGCTGTCCTGTTCGGTGGCGTGGATGACGATCAGTACGGGGCGACGCTGGTCGTGGTTGGATGAGGCTACCCATTGCGCCATGGGGTTGCGTTCAGGCACGGGCGCACAAGCGCTCACCAGAGTCAGGACGATCAGCAATGGCAGCAGGGGGCGTAAAATCAGACGCATACGGCTATTGCACGTGTTGCCGGGGATGATTGCAAGGCGGCGATGCAATTGAGTGGGTCGTGGCGGCAAGATCACGGTCCTGGCACCCATCGTCAGGAGGCGGCGCGCAATCTGAGCATCTGGTCCACATCATCCAGGGCACGACGCAGACGCTCGGTGGTTTCAGTGCTGCGTCGCGGCGGCGCGCTGAGGCTGGAGCGCAGGCTCACGTTTTCATCCTGCAAGATGTCCTGGCGCAAGACCAGGCCGTGCCGAGCCAGCACCGGCGCCAGTTGGGCGTAGTTCTGGCGCAGGTCGGCCAGCGTGGCCGCATAGGCGAAATC
>CAYRJS010000147.1:0-6350 GCA_964424535.1 uncultured Aquimonas sp. | reverse complement strand
CGTTGTTTGCGTGCCGAGCCTGGTGGAATACCCACTGCAGCGCCCCTCGGCCAAGACCGCGCAGTATACCGCGTCGTCACTGACAAACGATTGACGCCAGCTTGCTCGGTGGCAGCTTTGCATGATCCCGGAAATGCACAAGGCCGGGCAAAACCCGGCCTTGTATCAACATGGCAGGATGGCTCAACGACGCAAGGCCACCACGCCCACGCCACCAAGCAACAGCAACAGCAGGAACAGGCCCACGATATTCATCGCCGGCACCACGGTATGGGTGGCGATACCGGGACCGCCCGGCACCGTGACCGCGCCTTGCTTGCCAAAGTACACATTATCGATGGCAAAACCAGAGGCCTCGTTGCCGACCAGGCTGAACAACAGACCGGCAATACTGTTGCTGCCATCAGCTGTGGCCAAACCCAGGAACTCGATGCCCGTGGCCTCGTTGGTGACCGTACCGATGATGGAACCATTGCGTGCAAATGCCGTGATGGCCGTGCTGTTGATGTCATCAAAGAAACCACCGTCCAGCCCCACACCCGCCTGATCGGTATCAAACACGATGGCAATCGGACCATTGAACAGGGGCGACCCACTGAGCACCGGCGAAGTCGGGTTGGCACTGTCATTGACGGTATACGCATTCGGAGACGCTGGATCCAGCGCCAAGGGATTTGCCGGACTGTCCACGACGCAACCCGTCAGAGCAGCCCCTGGCGGGCATTCCGCCGCTGCGCCCAGGCGCTGACCCTGGAAGAAGCCACCAAAGCTCACCGTCGGGTTGCTCGCGCCACCACCGTAGTCACCAGGCGCATACACCGGATTGATGGTGCCCAGAGGAACCTCGTCAAAGGCAATCAAGCCGGAGCCTGCCTCAAAAGCACTTTTATCGACGCGTACAACCCCGCCGGCCTTGGCCGCGACGCCACCAGCGTACAAAGCCTGGACCTGCTCAACGGTGATGCGATTGACCTGCTTGGAATCCCCATCGCCTCGCGTGGACGGTTGTTGTGTCAAGCCAGCACTGGAGAACAGCAGCGCCGTCAATCCAACCACCGCAATGATCATGCCATTTTTCATGGTGTGTTTCTCCCCCTTGATGTAGACGTAAAGCAACTATGGGCAGATGAGCGAATTGCACACCACGCCCGGAAAGCATATACAACGATAAAACGTGAACATTATCACAATGTATGTCACTACAATTGATCTGGTCAAGCAGCAAGGCCGCAGTGCACCAAGCACGATCATACGTCGCCACGGCAGATCTCGTGCTCATGCTCGCGATCGCGAGCTTTTGACCATGGCTATTGGTGTGTCGGGGTCTCCGAAACCCGGGCCTTGAAGGCATCCAGAGTATCGCGCAACACATGCCAGCCGCCGCCCACGCGATACCAGTCGGATGCATCAAGCTGGAATACGCGCCCGGCTTGCCAGGCCTTGCTGGCGGTGATGTCGGCATGGCTGGACAGGTCGGTGGCAGTGCCCTCGGCAAAGGCCATGCCCCGATCCAGCACGATCAGCCAATCCGGTTCAGCCGCCAGGGCGCGGGCCAGGTCCTGGGCCTGCTTTTCCGCCTGGGCCTTGGCCTCGGGGCTGCCCGGTTCAGGACGCGGACCCGCCAAACCCGGATCGTGCGGCAATACGGCCGCCAGGCCCAGAAGATCGTGGAAGATGCCAAAGCGCGCGCCGGGGGCATGCGGCATCACCCGGTCATTGATGGTGAACAGGACCAGGGCAGTCTGGCCGCGAGTCAGCGGCAGCAAGGAATCCCGCGCGTGTTGAAGTGTGGCGATGCGTTCGGCCGCCAGGGCTTCGCGCTGGTGGATGCGTCCCAGGCGCTCGAGGGTGGTCACGACACTGGTGAAAAAGTCATCGGCACGGGTGCCCAGGTCCAGGGTCGGGGCGATCGTCTGCATGGTCTTGAGCGAACGCGCCGAGCGACTGCCAACATAGATCACATCCGGTTGCAGGGCTTTTGTGGCCTCGACATCCGGCTCAAACAGGGTACCCACCGCTGTGGCTGATGCGGTGAAACGGGCCAAGGGGCCTGTCAGGTCACCCTGCGGAATACCTGCCACGTCCACATCCAGGGCCGCCAGATCATCGAGGATGGCCAGGTCAAAGACGGCCACCGTCTGCGGGGCCTGGGCAAAGCTGACTTCACCCTGGTTGTGCGCAACGGTGACTTCGGCGGCATTGACGGAGCCGACCAGTGCCAGGGTCAACAAACCCAAGCGGAACATGCTGCCAATCATGTGTATCTCCTGCTATCAGAATCCAAAGTCGAGGCCGAGATTGACGCGGCGCCCATCCAGGACCACGCCATAGGTATCATTGGTAATGACGCGATTGCTCAGGTTGTAGAGCCCGGCCTTGAGCGAAACCTGGGGATTGATCCGGTAACGCAGGCCGATGTCGGCCAGGGTGTAGGCCGGGGTGCCCGATTCCATGGTGGTGCGGCTGAGAAAATCGCTGGTCTTGCCGCGGTGGTTGACCCGACCCCACACGCCCAGGCGATCCGACAGCGTCCAATCCACGCCGATGTTGGCCATGCTGCCGGGGATCTTGTTCAACGGCTCGCCGACAAATTCCCCGGTCTTTTGCTCCGAATCGGTCCAGGAATAGCTGCCGCGCAGCTTCCAGGCTTCGCTCAGCTCCCAGTCGAAGGTCAGTTCCACACCACGGATTTCTGCCCGGTCAATGTTTTTCTGGGTGCTCAGGAACAGGTAATGGTTGCCGCCAAATTCACAGCCCCAGGTGGAAGCATCGTTGCGATCCCCGCCAAGGTCGCAATACCGGTCTTCGGCGATCTTGTCCTTGTAGCGGGTCAAATAGGCCATCAGGCTGGTGGAAAACCCCTGGTCCGGGTTTTCATGTACCCAGCCCAGTTCGTAATTGACGCTTTGTTCCGGATCCAGCTCCGGATTGCCGATGATCAGCGCGCGCGGATGCGGAGCCGGTGATCCGGCACCCCCGGTTCCGCGGCCAAAACCGGGCGTTACCGCCGACAGCGCGGGCTGGGTGTAGCCAGTGGATACCCCGCCTTTCAGGGTGAAGTTTTCACTCAGCCGCCAGTTGCCGTAGATGCGCGGCGAATAGTGCTTGCCGAACAATTCGTCATCATCCAGGCGCAGACCGGTGGTCAAGAGGAAATCCTCATGCAGGTTCCACTCAGCCTCGGCGAACACGGCGGCGATCCAGCGCTCCACGCTGCGTACCGCGCCCGGAATCTGGGACGTCAACAGGCCATTGGTCTCATCCACGAATTCTTCGTTCTTGTAGCGTCCGCCAAAGGTGTAGGTATGGCGCTCGCCAAACCAGGTGGCCTGGGTGTTGAAGGTGGTGATCTGTTCCTTCTTGGTCTGTTCCTGGACCCGATCGGATACATCGTGCTGCAACCAGGTATCCAGGGCCAGATTGCCATAACGGCCGTTGTGGCTCAGGGTGTAGATGGTCTTGTCGTAACGGTAAAAGGTGCCGGTGTCGGTCAAGGCCAGGCTGCGACCCGGGGTGTGGGTATAGTCCAGACGCGAGTGGTCAAGATCCAGGGCCATGCGGTTGTTTTCATTGAGTTGCCAATCCAGCTTTACCCCCAGATTGCGACGGTTGGATTCAGGGGTGCTGGCATCGGCCTTGGTGCTGCCGGCGGCAAAGTCACTTTCATCGGTATGCTGCCAACCACCATGGACGCGCAGGCCCAGCACATCCTGCTTGAGCGGGCCGCCCAGAAAGAAACTGCTGGTGTAGGCATCGTTGCTGACATCATTGGCGGCATGGGTGTAATCCATGTCGAGCTGGCCACTCCAGGCATCCGGCGTAACCCGGGTGATGACGTTGATCACCCCGCCCATGGCCTCGGAGCCATACAGGGATGACATCGGCCCGCGGATCACTTCGATGCGTTCGATCATGGCCAGAGGCGGCAGACCGATCTGCTTGCCGCCATCGGTGCCGTTGCTGTTGACCGCCCGCCCGGCCGAAATCGGCCGGCCATCCACCAGATACAGGGTATACGTCGGGGACATGCCCCGGATGCTCACGTCCTGCATCTTGCCACCACCGGTGACAAACACGCCGGGGATATCGAACATGGCATCGGTGATATTGGCGTAGGGCAGCTTTTCCAGTTCCGTGCGGGTGATCACCGAAATCGAGGCCGGGGCATCGGCGATGGCCTGTTCGAAGCCGGCAGCACTGGTGACCGTGATGGTCCCCAGTGAGGCTGGATCGCTCTCGCCCACGGTCTCGGCCCGCAGTGGGCATGACGACAGGAATAACATGGCCAGGGGCACAACGGCTAAGCGGATGGACATGAGGCAATGATCTGGGTCAAGAGGGACGCGAATGATAATGACTCGCATTCTTGTTTTGCAAGCTATCCCTGCCTTCCCTTATTCGTCGTCTGCTTTGGCGTTACCCTGCTTGCTTGATATTCCCCCGCTATTTCCGTGCACGCATGTTTTTTGCAGCAACCACGGCGCAGCCCACCCCGATCCATCACTATTGCGGAAACCTCTGATGTCCCCAGCACTTGAAGCCGACTTTCTACCCCCCGATGGCGCCTTGCGCGAGGATGTCGGGCGACTGGGCACGATGGTGGGAAAAATGCTGGCCGAGCAGGAAGGCGAGGATTTTTTCCACCGGGTCGAACAGATCCGCGTGGCCGCCATCCGGCGCCGACAGGAAGGCGCCCCGGTAACTGAACTGGCGGCATCGCTGGCTGGTCGTGACCCACATCAGGCCGAGGCCCTGGCACGGGCCTTTGCCACCTATTTCCAGCTCGTCAATGTGGCCGAACGGGTGCACCGCATCCGCCGTCGACGCGACTACCAGCGTGAAGGCGCGAAGGCCCAGCCGGAATCTCTGTTGGATGTGCTGGGCCGGTTGCGCGATGAAGGCGTGGGCCCGGAAGAGCTGATCGCCTGGCTCGACAAGACCTGGATCGAACCGGTCCTGACCGCCCATCCAACCGAAGCCGTGCGCCGCTCCCTGCTGGAAAAGGAACAGGCCATCGTGCAAGCCCTGATGGATGGTTTCGATCCGGATCGCACCCCGCAGGAACGCACGGCCGATGACGCCCGCATCTACATGGCGGTATCGGCCATGTGGCAAACCGCGGAAGCCTCGAAGGTCCGACCCAGCGTGCAGGACGAGCGTGACCACGCGGATTTCTATCTCGCCGGGCCGTTGTATCGCACGGTTCCGGTGCTGTATCAGGCCCTGATCCAGGCCCTGCGCGAGGTCTACAGCGTGGCGGTAAAGCCGCCGCACCTGCTGGGCTTTGCCAGTTGGGTGGGCGGGGACATGGACGGCAACCCCAATGTCGGGGCTGACACCATCATCGAGTGTCTGGATTCGCAACGGGCGATGGTGCTGGAGCGCTACCGGGACGATGTGGCCACGCTGGCCCGTCAGCTCAGCCAGACCGATGATCGCGCCCAGGCGTCTTTGGCCTTGCGCGAACGTCTGGAGGATTACCGCACGCGCTTTCCGGATGCCGCCGCCCGCATCCGGCCACGCCACGCCGACATGCCCTATCGCTGCCTGCTGCAATTGATCGACCACCGTCTGGACCTGGGTCTGAGTCACCGTGCCGGTGGCTACACCCAGGTTTCCGAATTGCTCGAAGACCTTGATCTGATCGCCACCAGCCTGACCGAAAACCGTGGTGTCCACGCCGGTCTGCATGCGGTTGAACGCCTGCAATGGCGCGTGCGCAGTTTCGGTTTTCATCTGGCGCGGCTGGATGTGCGCCAGGATTCGCGCGTGCACGATGACGTGCTGGCGATCCTGCTCGATCTGCCGGACTGGGCCTCACGCCCGGCCACGGAACGGGCCGAACGCCTGCGCCCTTTGGCCTCCGGACAGGCTTTTCTGGACCCGCACCCAGCCCCGGCCGTAAGCCGCCTCAAGGCCGTGTTCGAAGCCCTGCGCGACAGTCGTCAACGTCACGGCACCGATGCCACCGGGCTTTACATCATCTCCATGGCACGCTCGCTGGCTGATGTCCTGGCGGTACTGGCACTGGCCCGTCATGGTGGTTTCGTGAACGCGAGCGGACAGGTGCCGCTGGATATTGCGCCCTTGTTTGAAACCATCGACGACCTGCGTCAGGCACCGGAAACCCTGCGGCAACTGCTCGATGATGCCGTTTACCGCCAGCATCTGGCGGCTCGTGGCGACCAGCAATGGGTGATGCTGGGCTACTCCGACAGTGGCAAGGATGGCGGCACCCTGGCTTCACGCTGGAGCCTGCAACGAGCCCAAGGTGAATTGCTGGACGTGGCCAGGGCGGCAGGGATCAACCTGGCCTTTTTCCACGGTCGCGGCGGTTCGGCCAGCCGTGG
>CAYRJS010000146.1:790-6366 GCA_964424535.1 uncultured Aquimonas sp. | reverse complement strand
ACAGCTTCTTCGGATTTACCAAAGTCGATCGATTTTTTTGTGATGGGGTTGTGAAGCTTTTTTTCGAGAGGCGGGCAGTCGTAGAAGAAGATCCGGTACAGCTCGTGCCTCCTTGCGCCTTGCCTCTGACCGCCATTTCCAGGTTTGGGTCCGTAGGGTTCACTCAGATGCGCCACAGCAGATCTGAAGGCAAACTCAGCTGCGCGCTGAGCATCATAGGCATTGTGCGGCTCAATGCTCCGAAAGCGTTTAATGAAGTACGCACCATCAATCAGTATGGCGGTTGGCATAGGACACCCTTGGATCACTCTACAAATGAAAACGCCCTAGGGTTCGGCTCGTCCAAGATGAGGCGGACGGCTTACTGCCAAGGGCGGGATGAGGACATTGTAGCAGCTCTATAAGTCCAGTGGGTGTGCGGGATTTCACTAACGCACTTGGCAGATCGCACTCTGCCACACCATCCCAGCCTACGTCCTCGCGTCGCCCATGCTGGAATCCGGGCTACGCTACAAACCGGCTTGTGCCGGTTTGCTTCACGCTACCGGATTCCTCGGACAGTCCCCCGGACTGTCCGACCGCTACATGGGCTCAAACAGCACCGGGGCACACAACCGCAAGGGTCACCATAGGCACACCTCGAGCCTGGCCTGCAGCGTCCTAGCCACTGGGTACACGACGCATACGAACTCCCGGAACACCTTCGATTACAGACCGGTAACCTCGATCTCCAACGGTTGATCAGGCAACGCGAAACCCACCTTCAGACCACGCTCTTCGTTCTCTACAGCCGCGATGTACAGCGTCAACGCCTTGAAACAAACATCCGAAAGCGTTGTGCCCTTTTCTGCTGCCAATTTGACCAAGCGCTGCTCGAGCTCGAATGACATCGTGAACTGCATACCTGAGTTCGGAAATTGACCACTACGCCTGTTCATCAGCGGAGGCATCAAGTCCACAAGCTCTCCGGTCTGCGGCGAGAGCGCGCTGTAGGCTGGCAGCTCGCACCTGATCGCCGGTCATATTTCCGGTGACGTACGCCTCGACATCAGCCAGAAACTCAGGCGATGGTACGTGGCCCTCGATACGAGAAGAGGCCAGCGCTTGTTCCATGCCACGGCGCCGACGCTGCTGTTCTTCTGACTCCATGATTCTCTTCCCTGCTACTGTCAATCGCTCACGCAAGTCCCGCATGCTCAGAGCGCATCAGGATCGTCCATCAGATGCGCCAAGCTGTATTCGGTGCGCTCACCGCTCTCGATCAACACCACTTCGACCATCCAGTCGCCACCGGCCAACGGCCTCAGCAACCGGCCGACCTGGTACTTCGGACCGTGGGGACCAAAGGATTTGAATGCTCCTGTTGGCACAGGAGGCCACTCTACCGTGTCAGCCATACACCCCTACACACCGACGACCAGGGCGCGAAAAGCGCCCACAAAGTACCGTCATGATACGCGTGCCATAGAGAAACCGCCCCCCGTTCCACGAAAAACGAACGCATACGAACTCCCGCCAAAGCAACTCGTGTGCCGCCCAAGCAGCATCACCAGTTGTGTAGGCGCCGCATCTTCCGCATATACAGCCACTCTAGGACGAACCACTCGAATGGAGCAATGATCACCGTCACGAAGATAGCCAGAAGCATGAGGGTTCTCCTTCAAATTCGCTGCACCTGCAGCACCAACAAAATCTCCGACCGGCTGTTATCGCGGCCGGTAGTGTGAAAGAAGCGTGGCAAGAAGCTGGGGCCGTCGCGGGTGTCGCTTTCCTTGTTTTCGGTCAACCCTCCCAGAACAATCAGGTCGCCATCTTGCATGCCGACGGAAGTCCTCAGGGCACGCTTGGTCAGCGTGGGTGAGTTGTTCACGCCAGTGGTGGTTTGAGCGAAGTTGCTCAACTGCTGATCGATGTCGAGGTCGATCACCCCTTCGCGCACCGTCGGGACCACGTTGAACAGCACACCGCTGCTGCGGTACTCGACGCTTTGCACAGACTGGCCGTTGGCTGGGTAGCTCACCGAGCCCAACACCGGCACATCCTGGCCGACCGAGAACGTTCCTTCAGCACCCGAGCGAATGCGCAAGCTCGGGCTGCTCATGACCTTGAATCGACTGTCCTGACTCAATACCGAGTACACGGCCTCGATCGCCGTATTCTTGAAGCGCAAGAACGCCCCCAACGAGTCAGCGGCTCCTACCCCAGCGCTGAACTTTCCGCTAAGCAGGGATGCGAACAGACCAAAGGCCGACCCTTGCTTGTCGGCCAAACTGACTTCATAGACAACGCCACGCACCACCACTTCACCCAGTTGAAAGTCGACTTGCGGAAGCAACTCCTTCAGCCGCTCGACTTCGTTTTCCTGCCCGGTGAACACGAGAACATCGGCGCTCTGATCCACCATCGCCGCAGCAGATCCATCGGGCACCTGCTCGGTGGAACGAGCCCCATTGCCCGCCACGGTTCGATTGCTGCTGAACGAGCCCTTGAACAGCGGCGCCAGAAGCCTCGCGATGTAGTTGACGTCCCGATACCTAGGACGATAGACAAAGCTTTCCAACTCCACCACAGGCGCGGGTTTCGCCTCTTCCTGGCGCTTGGCGATCACATCGACTCCTTCATGGTGTTGGGCTTCGTACCCCAAGCTGGCCAGGAAGGTAGATGCAAACAAGCGAACGTCATTCTTGTCGCCCGTGTACTTGAACGAAACCACACGGGCATCGCTCAGCACTTCGGGCGCTAGCACATAAGGCATGCCCAGCACATCGGCGTAGATCAGTTGAATCACCTGGGCAACGCTCACCGCACGGAAGTCGAATTTAACGGCCTTGGAAGCGTTTTCAGCGACAGCCGCACCCAACACCACACACAGCGCGAAAAACACGCTCACGGCCCTTATTCTGGTCATTGGCTATCCCTATGTTGCGAGGACACGCCTGACCAGGAAAGAACACGCTGGCCGTCCACAGTGCCGACCATTGCAAGGCCTGCCCCCTGAAAAGCCGAGATATGCTCCAAGCGAAGATCGCCGCCCTCGTTGGCAACCACCACGAAAGATTGCCCACCAGACTGGTAGGAACCCACAAGGCGCCAGACGTCGGACACATCGGGGCGCCCAGTACCACCTGCGGATGCAATACGGCCCACCTGGCTGGTTGCTGCACCACCAACAGGCTGTTTGTCCGAAGGGTTATCGGTCTTGTACTTGGACCCGTTGAAGAACCCAATGAGCAGGTACAGGCTGACCGAAAACAGCGCAATGACCAGCCCCCCAAGAATCCAGAGCTTCGGGCTTTTGAGGATGTTCTGACGATCATCGACACGAAGCTCTTTGCCTGCGCCACCCTGATAGCTGCTGTAGAGTGGGAACACGTCCGGGTCATAGCGTTTGTTCTCGACCGACACGCGCCCGCGCTGGGTGAGCTTGTAGCCCTCCCACATCTCGACGCGGTAGGTCTTGTCCCAGCCCAAGGTCTTGATCTTCGTGGTCTTGAACGTGACTTCGACCACCACTTTCAGGGTGCGGTGCAGGTCGCCAATGTCCTGCACCATCAGCACCAGGTCGCAGCAAACCTTGGTATCCGGTTGCACGAAGTGGCGGTGCTCCCGGAAGAAGATTTTGTGCTCGGCCAACAGCTTGCAATCGGTGCCCCAGAAGCGCCAGGCTTCGTCGATGCAGATGATGTCGCCAGGCTTGCAGAAGGTGTCCACGTTCTCGCCATAGGGCAGGAAGCTGGCCTTGGCCACGTCGTCGTTCTTGCAGTGAACGACCTCCCCCAGCGCGTCGGGCGCAACGTTCCATTTCTCTTGGCAGTAGGCACGGATAGCATCGCTGTCGATGCCGTCCACGTTGGTGACCACGCGCCGACCGTTCTTGATGGCAGGCACGATCACGGACGAAACGCACTCGTAGGATTTGCCTGATCCCATGAGGCCGGTGTAGGCGTTGATAGGCATCGTCAGCCAATCACAGGAATGCGCCGGATCAAGAAGCGAGTGGCATAGGCCGAGACGACGGCTGACACCCCCTGCGAGATCATGAAGACGTTCATGAAGTACCAGGTGCTGGAGCCGATAGCCGACATGGTTCCGTTGATCGAGCTTTCGCTCGGGATCAAGTGAACGATCAGGCCAACAAACTCCGTTGTGATGAAGTAGAGAGCGAAGAACACGCCGAACTTGACCAGGAGCGACCTGAATACCCAAGCCAAGACCGTATTGAGCGCGGAAAGAAGAATGCCGAACATGGTTTTGACCTCAGGCCGAGAGCACGATGAACAGAGCCAGCACGGCCCATCCAAACGTCATGACACCTTGGATCACGCTCTTGTTCTCTTCGATCAGCGTGCAATGCGCTGTCAAGGTGTGCGTGCCGTAGAGCGTGAAACTCGGCGTTGGACAGATGCCGTCATGGCTCGCGGCCGTGAAGTTCTGGTGGCCAGGAAGCATGTCCAAGATCGGATCGAGAATGTCCTGCGCAGTCGGAATGGCTTCAAGTGTGGGAGCACCGATTCCCGGGTCTGGTCCAAGATTGGTTAGAGGGTTCTCGGAGGCAGGGTTGGTCACTGACGGGTTCACCGGTGTTGCCGGTGTGGTCACTGGATCGGTCGGATTGGCAGGAAGCACCCAAGGCGCCGGGCTGGCTGGTGTAATTGGGTTGGGGGCGACAAAATCAGCAACAGTGGGAGCAAGCTCAGGGTTAGCCTGCACCCACGGCAACACTTCCGGGGCCGTGATCGGGTCGTTCTGTGGATATGGCAAGCCGTCGTATCCGGGTTGCGATGCAGCCTGCTGCCACAGTTGATTCGTCAGTGCAGCCAACAACGCGGGATTCAACGGTTTGTTCAGATCCTCATCCGGTATGGCGTCCACAGCTGTCTGTACCGAAACACCATCCTGTTCAAGAGGCTCGGACGTGCCATTCGGAAACGTGGGCACTGCACATACGTTCCCAATGACCATGGTGCCCGTAGGGCACTGTATTGGCGCAGCCGTCTTCAGCACCAGGATGTTGCCTGAGCAGCTATACATCGAGTCGCTGGTTTGCGAGCATGTTCGAGGAGAAAACGATACGGGATAACCGCGGGCCACCTGATCCTCAACCCAAATCATGCGTGCCTGGTTAGCCACCGAGACGGGGTCGGTGCCGTAAACATCCTGCCCCACAGAGCTGGCCTTCCACACCAACTCACCCTGGCTGAAACTGTCGAGGCCCTCATAGCGCCCCTCTGCGTAGAAATCGATGGTGCCGTCTTCGTTGAAGAGCCATTCGACCAGGCCATCAGCGGCCAGCATCACAGCGTATGTGACGATCGCTCCAACGGCCGCGCCAGCAGCGATGGATACCCATGCTGGAGCGGTCACCGCCCCTAACGTCACTGCGGCCACGCCAGCCCCGGCACCTACCGCCGTGGCTGTCCCGCCAACCCTGGCAAGGGTCTGCCAGAAACGTGGATCATTGGAGGCAAATCCGCGATTGCGCATGGCACCTTGGAGCACGCCAGAAACAGCACGGGAGACTTTCTCTGGCTGGGGCGCAGGCAAGGCCTGGCTCAACGCATTCAGCGGCGCGATCA
>CAYRJS010000146.1:0-780 GCA_964424535.1 uncultured Aquimonas sp. | reverse complement strand
TGAGCTTGAAGACCAGCTTGATGATGAGAATACGCTTCCAAGAACTCATTCCAAGCCCTTGATGAGAGCCCAGGCACACGCTATGCCCCAGGCAAAAATGAAGAGGTACCAGAGTTGCGTCGTCATGTTCTTGTACCGAAGGTGGCGGGGTGGCCTACCCCGCCGTTTTCGTGCACGAAATCAACCCTGCGGCTTAACCGCCACGAATCCAGCGCAAAGCCATCTTGGCCGCCGTCATCGTGGCGTAGATGGTTGCCAGCACACCGGCCACCGCCAACACAGCGGTCACCACATCGGCGGCCGAGAACTGACTGGTGATGGCCGTCAGGTCGATCCCCCCCGCGCCCGCGTGAGACGCTGTGGCAACGACAACGGAGGTGAGGACAGCGCCATACTTGAGGGCTTGCTTGAAGGGTTTCATGTGATTTCCTTTGTCAGAAAAACCGGGGAACCGCCCGGACGGCTTGGCTTACCCACGACGGATAAGGCTCAAAACGGAACCAGCGCCGCGCGCCACCAGGTAGAACAGCACGACGACGGAGAAAGCGAGCGAGAACACAGCGCCGACCACTGCGGGGTCTAGCTCCATGTCTTCGGCGGTGGCGGAACCTTGTTGCTCGAAGAACTCCAAGGTGGTCTGAACCGTGATGCGCTGCGCAACCGGACACTGAGCGGCCAAGGTGGTTCCGTTCAGGTTCGGCGGCTGCTTGCATGCGACGATCCAGAGTTCTGTGGTCATGCTCAGCCCTTGCGCCCCAATTGGCCGATGGTGCAAATGCC
>CAYRJS010000145.1:0-6434 GCA_964424535.1 uncultured Aquimonas sp. | reverse complement strand
CAGCAGACGCTGGCGCAGGCCCGGGCCCTGGTGGTTTTGCTGCATGGCTGGGAAGGTCGCAGCGATTCCAATTACGTCCTGTACACCGGGGCCCGTCTGCTCGATGCCGGATTCGATGTCTTTCGTCTCAATTTCCGTGATCACGGCGATACCCATGCCTTGAATCCCGGCCTGTTTCATTCCTGCCGCATCGATGAAGTGGTCGGGGCCGTGGCCGATCTGGCCCGGCGTATCCCCCACCAACGGCTGGGCGTGGCCGGCTATTCCCTGGGCGGCAATTTTGCCTTGCGCCTGGCCCTTAAGGCGCCGGCGGCCGGCATCGAACTGGCCCACGTCGCCGCCGTATGTCCGGTCATCGATCCGCGTGCCAGCCTGGAGGCCATCGAGACGGCGCCCTGGTTCTATCAACACTATTTCCGCCTGAAATGGGGGCGATCCCTGCGCCACAAGCAGGCCCTGTATCCCGAACGCTACCATTTCAGTCGTGATGAACTGCACGCCAGCCTGCGCGAACTCACCCGCACTCTGGTCGAACGCCATACCGCGTTCGGCAGTCTGGATGCCTATCTGGATGGCTATTGCATCGCCGCTGATCGCCTGGCCGGGCTGCAGGTACCGGTCAGCATCCTGACCGCTGCGGATGATCCCATCATTCCGGTGGCCGATTTCCACCGCCTGCAACTGCCGGCCAGCGCCAGCATGGACATCGTCGATGTGGGCGGGCACTGCGGCTTCATCCGCGACTTCCACCTGCACAGCCTGGCCGAAGACTGGATCACGTCCAAACTAGAGATCGCCTGCGCCTGATTGTGGTTCCGGGCGCATGGTCCGATCACGTCACGGCGACGTCCTTGCGAAAAATTTTCCGGGAAACCGCGGCCCGAGGCGGCTGCGGCGAAGTTGTGCCGAGTGGGTGCGTTGCGGTCGTTGACTTGCCTTCGGGCCGTGTATACAGTCTTAGGCCGTCACACAACATCTTGTGGTGGATTGTGTCGGTCAGACCCAATTCTTGTGTCTCAGGGGTGGCGCAGGAGTCGTGGATACAGGTTTTGGGCAACGTCGGACGTCGCTTGTACGGTTGCGTGATCAGGGGCAAGATCCGTCTCGCGGCCGGTAAAACATGGGAGTTGGCACGTCCCGGCGTGCCTGTGGCATGGACTGAGGAGAGTCACGAGGCATGAGCACGGTGAGGCTGGAAGCGGTGGGCAAAAACGCGCACATCGAGATCCCGATGCAACCGACATCGATGGATATCTGGGACAAGAAATACCGCCTCAAGACCAAGGCCGGTGAAGTCCTGGACGTGGATGTCGACGGTACCTGGCAGCGCGTTGCGCGCGCCTTGGCCGAGGCCGAGGAAAACGAGGAAAAGCAGGCCTACTGGTATCCGCGTTTTTTGTGGGCGCTGCGGCACGGGGCGATCCCGGCCGGGCGCATCACCTCCAATGCTGGCGCGCGCGAGCACAAGCCGGCCACCAGCACGATCAACTGTACCGTGTCGGGCACCATCACCGACTCGATGGACGGCATCCTGGAAAAGGTGCACGAGGCCGGCCTGACCCTGAAGGCCGGGTGCGGTATCGGTTACGAATTTTCCACCCTGCGCCCGCGTGGGGCTTTCGTGGCCGGAGCCGGGGCCTATACCTCCGGCCCGCTCTCGTTCATGGACATCTTCGACAAGATGTGTTTTACCGTGTCCTCCGCCGGTGGCCGGCGCGGGGCCCAGATGGGCACCTTCGATGTCTCCCATCCGGACGTGCGCGATTTCATCCGCGCCAAGCGCGAAGACGGCCGCCTGCGCCAGTTCAACCTCAGCCTGCTGATCACCGATGACTTCATGCAGGCGGTGGAAGAGGATGGCGACTGGCCGTTGGTGTTTCCGGTCCACGTCAAGGAGCGCGATGAAGTCGACCTCGAGGATCCGAGCCAGGTGGTCTGGCGCGAATGGCCGGTGCACGACACCTACATCGCCCGCGAGGATGGTCTGGTGGCCTGCAAGATCTATGGCCACATCAAGGCCCGGCACCTGTGGGACATGATCATGGTGTCTACCTACGACTACGCCGAGCCGGGCTTCATCCTGATCGACCGGGTCAACCAGATGAACAACAACTGGTGGTGCGAGCATATCCGCGCTACCAATCCTTGCGTCACCGCCGACACCTGGGTGCACACCAGCGAGGGTCCACGGCAGGTGGCCGATCTTGTTGACACGGCTTTCCTGGCGCGTGTGGACGGTCGCGATCACGCCACCGGGCCGCAGGGCTTTTTCCGCACCGCCACCAAGGCCGTATTGGCGCTTGAAACCGAGGAAGGCCACCGCCTGCGCCTGACGCACGATCACCGCGTGCGCCGCGTCACCCGCCTCACGCGCTGGAGCGTGGACACCGAGTGGTGCGAGGCGCAGCGGCTGCAGCCGGGTGATCGCGTGTTGCTCAACGACCACCGCGACAACGCCGAATGGAACGGGAACCTGAGCACCGAGGAAGGCTACCTGCTGGGTCTGCTGGTGGCCGACGGCACCCTCAAACAGGAAGCGGCCGTGCTTTCCGCCTGGCCGCGTTCTGCGGTCGTCAACGGCGAGGCCCCCTGCGGTGCCCACGCGCTGATGGACGAGGCGCTGCGCTGCGCGCAAACACTTCCCCATCGTGCCGACTTTGCCGGCTGGAGCGAGATAACCGGACGCGGCGAATTCCGCCTCAAGTCCGCGGCCTTGCGCGATCTGGCCCTGGAGTTGGGCCTGACACCCGGCAACAAGGCCATTACTCCTGCCCTGGAGCGTGCCTCCAGCGCTGGTTATCGCGGCTTCCTGCGTGGGCTGTTTGATGCCGATGGTTCGGTCCAGGGCAGTCAGGAAAAGGGCGTATCAGTGCGGCTTTCGCAATCGGATCTGGCCCGACTGGAAGCCGTGCAGCGCATGCTGTTGCGCTTGGGTATCCCGTCTCGCATCTATCGCAACCGCCGGGAAGCAGGCCTCGCCATTCTGCCCGATGGCCGTGGCGGCGAGCGCGCCTACGACGTTCGCGCCCAGCACGAACTGGTCATTGCCGGTGAGTCACTGGCGCGTTTTGCCGAGTTGATCGGATTTGCCGATACCGACAAGGCCATGCGTTTGCGCACGAGCCTGGCCGGCTATCGTCGCAGCCTCAATCGTGCCCGTTTTGTCGCCACCGTCGCTGGCCTGCGCGAAGACGGCATGGAAGATGTTTACGACGTGCAGGTACCCGGAATCAACACCTTCGACGGCAACGGCCTGCATGCGCACAATTGCGGCGAACAGCCCTTGCCGCCCTATGGCGCCTGCCTTTTGGGTTCGATCAACCTGACCCGTTTCGTGCGTGCGCCTTTCACCGACAAGGCCCACTTCGACTGGGAGGAATACCGCGAAGTGGTGCGGGTGTTCACCCGCATGCTCGACAACGTGGTCGAGATCAATGGCCTGCCGCTGGCCCAGCAGCGCGAGGAAATCCTGCGCAAGCGCCGTCATGGCATGGGCTTTCTGGGCCTGGGCAGCACCTTGACCATGCTCAGGACGAAATACGGCAGCCCGGAAAGCTGCGCCTTCACCGAGCAGATCGCCCGGGAAATGGCCATCGCCGGCTGGGAAACCGGCTTGGCCCTGGCCCAGGAAAAAGGTCCGGCCCCGATCATGGAAGAAACCTTCACCGTGACCGCGGAAATGCTGCGCAAGCGCCCGGAAATGGCCCGCGATGGCTGGACGGTCGGGCAGGACATCCCGGGCCGGGTGTTGCATGCGAAATATTCGCGTTACATGCAGCAGGTAGCCGAGGTGGCTCCGGATCTGATCGAGGCCCTGGCTGAACACGGCTGCCGCTTCACCCACCACAGTTCGATCGCCCCCACCGGCACCATTTCCCTGTCGCTGGCCAACAATGCCTCCAACGGCATCGAACCTTCCTTTGCCCACCATTACAGTCGCAACGTCATCCGCGAAGGCAAGAAGAGCAAGGAAAAGGTGGACGTGTATTCCTTCGAGCTGCTCGCCTACCGCGAACTGGTCAATCCCAAGGCCATGCCGTTTTCGGAAGAACCGGGCACGCGCCTGCCGGATTATTTCATCGCTGCCGATGACATCAGTCCGAAGGAACACGTCGATGTCCAGGCGGCGGCACAAAAGTGGGTGGATTCATCCATTTCCAAGACCGCCAACGTGCCCACGGCCTATCCCTACGAGGATTTCAAGGACATCTACCGCTACGCCCATCATCAGGGCCTCAAGGGTTGCACCACCTTCCGCTTCAATCCGGCCGCCTTCCAGGGTGTACTGGTGAAGGAAAAGGATCTGGAAAACACCACCTACCGCTTCACCCTTGATGACGGCAGCGTGGTGGAAGCCCGGGGCAACGACGAGGTCGAGTACGACGGCGAGCTGCATACTGCCGCCAATCTCTTCGACGCCCTGAAAGAAGGCTATTACGGCAAGTTCTGACGCCGCCCGCGCCCACAAAAATTTCGACCCAAAAAACCATGCCCATCCAGATCAAACACAAAATCGTCGATTATTCCGTCATCACGCCCGAAGACAAGGCCAAGGAAGCTGCCGATGAGGCCATGGCCCGCATCCAGGCCGAGAGTGTCGAGGAGGACGTCGAAGACAACGTCATCCACATGCACGAGCGCATCCAGCGCCCGGACGTGCTCATCGGCAGCACCTACAAGATCAAGTCGCCCCTGATCGAGCACGCCTTCTACGTCACCATCAATGACATCGTGCTCAATTCCGGGACCGAGCACGAGTTGCGCCGGCCTTTTGAAATCTTCATCAACTCCAAGTCGATGGAGCATTTCCAGTGGATCGTGGCCCTGACCCGGATCATGTCGGCGGTGTTCCGCAAGGGCGGCGATGTGGCTTTCCTGGTCGATGAAATGAAGGCCGTGTTCGATCCCAAGGGTGGTTACTTCAAGACCGGTGGCGTCTACATGCCCTCGCTGGTGGCCGAGCTGGGTTATGTCGTGGAAGAACACCTGAAGTCGATTGGTCTGCTGCGCAGCCCGGAAATGAGCGAAGCCCAGCGCGCCCTGATCAAGGAAAAACGTCGCGCCTATGAGCAGCGTAGCTCCCAGACCAAGACCACGCCGACCCCAGTTCCAGAGGAATCTGAAGCGGCTCCAGCCCAGACGGCGTTTCCGCCCTCGGCTTCGATGTGCAGCAAGTGCCATACCAAGTCCACCATCCTGATGGACGGTTGCGCCACCTGCCTCAACTGCGGTTACAGCAAGTGCGGATGAGCATTTGCCGCGTCTCATAGTGGCTGGTCACAAACGGCGGGTTGCTGCATCCTTGTAAGTACGCTCATTGCGGCACGGGGACTGCATGCAAACCTTTGTCGAAATCATCCTGTCTTTTCCCACGGTGGTGTTCACCGTGCTCCTGCTGATGGCCAGCGGCTACTGGCTGCTGACCTTGCTGGGCCTGTTCGATCTGCATGTGCTGGATTTCGGGGATGGCGCCGGCCTGGATGGTCTTGAGGCCGGCGATGGTCTGGACGCGGGTGATGGCGAACTGGGCGGATTTTCCGCCGCCCTGCTGAAATTCGGCCTGGATGGCCTGCCCCTGGCCCTGATCTTCACCAGTGTCAGTCTGTTTGGCTGGCTCTTGTCCTACTTCGTGGTCGTCCTGTGGCTGCAGCCCATGGGCTTGATCCCAGGTCTGCTGGGATTTGCCATCGGTTGCGGCCTGATTCTGGTGGCGAGTCTGGTCTCGCTACCCATTGCCGGCCTGATCCTGCAGCCATTCAAACCCCTGTTTGCTTCCCATCCAGGACCCGATGCCGCGTCCTTGCTGGGTCGGGAAGTACGTGTGCGCAGTCCGCATGTCGATCTGGAACAAGGCGAAGCCGATCTCGACGATGGCGGCGCTGGCCTGATCCTCAAGATCCGGGCCGCACCGGAACTGCAACTCAAACGCGGTGACGTGGTGGTTCTGATCGAGTACCTGCCTGACCAGAATGCCTATCGCGTCATCGCTGCCTGATTTTCTCCCATCCCACGGGTCGATCACGCGGCCCTTCCTGCCAGGAGCCCTCCATGGAAATCCAACAAACCCTGCTGCTGATCCTCACCATTGCCGGTGTGGCCCTGGTCGCCGTGCTGGGCCTGTTCGCCCTGTTCAAGGCCTTTTACATCAAGGTGCCCCAAGGCACGGCGCTGATCGTCAACGACCTGTCGGCCACGCCCAAGGTGCACTTCACCGGCGCCCTGGTGTATCCGGTGATCTACAAAAAGGAGTTCATGCGCATCTCCCTGATCACCCTGGTGGTGGACCGGCGCGGCAAGGATGGCCTGATCTGCCGCGACAACATGCGCGCCGACATCACCGTGGCCTTCTACCTGCGCGTCAATGAAACCCAGCAGGATGTGCTCAAGGTGGCCAAGGCCATCGGCGTGGAGCGGGCCTCGGACAAGGCCGCGGT
>CAYRJS010000144.1:2738-6483 GCA_964424535.1 uncultured Aquimonas sp. | reverse complement strand
TTTAGGTTCCAGTGGGGCAACCCGTGAGAGTTCGAGTCTCTCCTTTCGCACCATCCGACGCAGTGTTTGGCCTCGTGCATCCGCCAGCAGTGGCGAAATGTCCCGGGGCCGGGCATCATGCCGGGCCAGAATTTCCGATGCCGTTGCCATGCGTGGTGACAACATGCCATTCCATTGAGGAACGACCATGCAAATTTCGATCGAAAATCAAGGCGTGCTGGGCCGCAAGCTCACGATCAGCCTGCCTGCCGACCAGCTTGAAACCACCATCCGCCAGCGCCTTGGAGAGCTCTCGCGCACGGTGCGCCTCAAAGGCTTCCGTCCCGGTCGCGTACCCGGCAAGGTGATCGAGCAACGCTACGGCGCCCAGGTGCGCAACGAGGCCGTCGGGGAACTGATCCAACGCAGCTTCAGCGAAGCCATGCAGCAGGAAAAACTGCGTCCGGCGATGCAGCCTGCGATCGAAACCACCGGCCTGCCCCAGGATGGCGAATTCACCTATACGGCGACTTTTGATGTGTTGCCGGAAATCGGCCAGATCGATGTCTCGTCCCTGCAGATCAAGCGTCCCGTGGCGGAAGTGACCGATGCCGATATCGACCGCATGATCGAAACCCTGCGCCAGCAGCGCAGCGGCTGGAACGATGTCGAGCGCGCCGCGGCCAAGGGCGACATGGTGATGTTCGAATCGGTGGCCATGGCCGATGGCACGCGCATCCCGGCCGAGGGTGTTGATCGCTCCGGCACGGTCCTGGGTTCGGGTGGCATTCTTCTGGAACTGGAAGAACAACTGGTGGGTCTGGCGCGCGGTGATGAGCGCGAAGTGTCCGTCAAGTTTCCTGCCGACTATCGCAATCCGGCCTTGGCGGGCAAGGATGTAAGCGTGCAGGTGAAGATCGTGCGCGTCTCTGAGGTCGAACTGCCCGCCTTGGACGCGGATTTCTTTGCCGCTTTCGGCATCCGTGATGGCGATCTGGAGCGCTTCCGCGCCGAAGTGCGCTCCAACCTTGAGCGTGAGCTCAAAGGTGCCCTTATGGCACGTCTGAAGAACCAGGTGATCGACAAGCTGCTGGCAGCACACGCCGATCTGGAATTGCCGCCACGACTGATCGAAGCCGAAGCCGGCGCTCTGGCAGCACAAGCGGCTGCCCAGGCTCGACAGCAGGGCCAGCAGGCACCGGAAAAACTCGACCCGCTGCCGTTCCTGTCTCAGGCCAGGCGCCGCGTGGGTGCTTCCTTGCTGATTGGCGAACTGGCCCGGCAAAGCCAGATCCGCCTCGACCATGGCCGGGTACAGGAAATGATCGAACTGATCGCCTCAACCTACGAAGAGCCCGAGCAGGTGATCGAACTGTATCGCCGCGAACCCCGGCGCCTGGAAGAACTGCGCAATCGCGTGCTGGAAGACCAGGTGATCGACTGGATTGCCGACAACGCCGATGCCAGTGAAGATACCCTGAGCTTCGACGAGGTCATGCAGCCGGTGTCGGTCTGAGCCGATCCTCGATAGCCACAAGGAGAGATCCATGCACGTGCACGGTTTGAATCTGGTGCCGATGGTGGTCGAACAGACCAGCCGCGGCGAGCGCGCCTACGACATCTATTCGCGCCTGTTGAAGGAACGCCTGATCTTCCTGGTCGGCCCCATCGACGATTATGTCGCCAACCTGGTCATTGCCCAGATGCTGTTCCTGGAGTCGGAGAACCCGGACAAGGACATCAATCTGTATATCAACAGCCCCGGCGGCGTGGTTACCGCGGGTCTGGCGATCTACGACACCATGCGCTTCCTCAAGCCCGATGTCAGCACCATGGTGATCGGTCAGGCCGCCAGCATGGGCTCGTTCCTGTTGGCTGCCGGCACCAAGGGCAAGCGTTTTGCCTTGCCCAATTCGCGCGTGATGATCCACCAGCCGCATGGCGGGGCTCAGGGTCAGGCTACGGATATCGAAATCCAGGCCCGCGAAATCCTGTATCTGCGTCGGCGCCTGAACGAGGAATTCGCGGCCAATACCGGACAGCCCCTGGAGCGCATCGAGCGTGACGTTGAGCGCGATTTGTTCTTCAATGCCACCGATGCCAAAACCTACGGCCTGATCGACGAAGTGATCAGCAAACGGCCCAATGACACGGTAAAACCGGATTGATTCAGGCACAGATGGGCGAGGATGTCGACGCTGGCTTGCCGGCTGAGCTATTCTCGCCTCGTGCAGACGCAATCGCAGGATGAGACATGACTGAAGAACGGCAAGGACGCAATGGGGATGGCGGCAAAATCCTCTATTGCTCGTTCTGTGGCAAAAGCCAGCATGAGGTGCGCAAGCTGATCGCCGGCCCGTCGGTGTTCATCTGCGACGAATGCGTCGAGCTGTGCAACGACATCATCCGCGAGGAACTGGAAGAGCACGCCACCACCGCGCGCAGCCAGTTGCCCAAGCCGCGCGAGATCATGGACGTGCTCAACCAGTACGTGATCGGCCAGCAGCGTGCCAAGAAGGCGCTGGCGGTAGCGGTGTACAACCATTACAAGCGTATCGACAGCCGCCAGAAAGGCGACGATGTCGAACTGGCCAAGTCCAACATCCTGCTGGTGGGCCCGACCGTTTCGGGCAAGACCCTGCTGGCCGAAACCATGGCGCGCTTGTTGAACGTGCCATTCACCATCGCCGATGCCACCACCCTGACCGAAGCCGGTTACGTGGGTGAGGATGTCGAGAACATCATCCAGAAGCTGCTGCAAAAGTGCGATTACGACGTCGAAAAGGCCCAGCAGGGCATCGTTTATATCGACGAGATCGACAAGATCGCGCGCAAGAGCGAAAACCCCTCGATCACCCGCGATGTTTCCGGTGAAGGCGTGCAGCAGGCTCTGCTCAAACTGATCGAGGGCACCGTTGCCAGCGTGCCCCCGCAAGGCGGGCGCAAGCATCCGCAGCAGGAATTTCTGCAGGTCGATACCAAGAACATCCTGTTCATCTGTGGCGGTGCCTTTGCCGGCCTCGACAAGATCATCCAGCAACGCACCCTGGATACCGGCGGCATCGGCTTTGGTGCCGATGTGCGCAGCAAGAGCCAGAAAGCCAATATCGGCCAGTTGCTGGCCCAGGTGGAGCCAGAGGATCTGATCCGCTACGGCCTGATTCCCGAATTCATCGGTCGACTGCCGGTCGTGGCCACCCTCGATGAACTGGACGAGGCGGCCCTGGTGACGATCCTGACCGAGCCCAAGAACGCCATCACCAAGCAGTTCAAGAAACTGTTCGAGATGGAAGGGGTGGAACTGGAATTTCGTCCCGATGCCCTGGCAGCCGTGGCTCGCAGGGCCCTGGAACGCAAGACTGGAGCCCGTGGTCTGCGCACCATTCTGGAGGCGCTTCTGCTCGATACCATGTACGAGCTGCCTTCGCTGGACAATGTGTCCAAGGTGGTAGTGGACGAATCGGTCATCAACAACCAGGCCGAACCCTACCTTATCTACGAAACGGCACCGGCCCTGCCCAAGGCTGCGGCTGCGGATTAAATCCGCTCAGGCTTTTTCTTCCGGTTTGGCGAACCCCGGCCAGTAGGCACTGTCCGGGGTTGATCGGTGGCCGAAGATGGCCGTGCCGACTCGCACCGTGGTGGCGCCTTCGGCGATGGCCAGCTCGAAATCTCCACTCATGCCCATCGACAGCTCGTCCATGACGATGCCGTCCGGGGCTTCCTGGCGCAGGCGATCGCGCAATTCGCGCAAGCGCACAAAGCA
>CAYRJS010000144.1:1483-2638 GCA_964424535.1 uncultured Aquimonas sp. | reverse complement strand
AATTCACTGGCAAACCGCGCCACATATTTGGCCTTGTTGGTCTGCAGATGCCCAATCAACACCCAGCGCAGGTCGGCCAGATCGGCCATGGCCTCGGCCTTGCCCATGGCTTCTTGCACCTTGTTTTCCCCCAGTTCGCGCAGGCCCAGGGCATAGGCTTCGCGCAGGCGATCCTCAGCTACCGTCTTGCTGACCGGCAACAGGCGCACCTGCGCCGGATCGCGTCCGACCTGGCGGCAGGCCGCCGTGATACGGGCGCGGATGGCTTCGAGATTGGCATGCAGGGTGGAATCTGAGGGGGTCATGATTTTGGAACCGGAAATCGTGGGTGCTGTGGGCTGTCGGTGTTGCGGATTCAGGCGATCACGCCCAATTCCTTGCCGACCTTGATAAAGGCGGCGATGGCGCGATCCAGGTGCTCGCGGGTATGCGCTGCCGACATCTGGGTGCGGATGCGGGCCTGGCCTTGCGGCACTACCGGGAAGAAGAAACCGATGGCGTAGATGCCTTCATCCATCAGGCGGGCGGCAAATTTTTGCGCCAAGGGCGCATCGTGCAGCATCACCGGGCTGATCGGGTGGTTGCCGGGTTTGAGTTCAAAGCCGGCAGCGGTCATTTTTTCGCGGAAATAACGGGTGTTTTCCGCCAGACGTTCGCGCAGTTCCCCGGCTTCGTCGAGCATGTTGAAGGCCTCGATACCGGCCGCGACCACGTGCGGAGGAATGGAGTTGGAGAATAGATAAGGCCGCGAGCGCTGGCGCAGCATCTCGATGACCTCCTTCTTTGCCGTGGTAAAGCCGCCGATGGCCCCGCCCATGGCCTTGCCCAAGGTGCCAGTGAAGATGTCGATGCGATCCATCACACCCTTGACCTCGGCCGAACCGCGCCCGGTGGCACCGATAAAGCCGGTGGCATGACATTCATCGATATGCACCAGAGCATCGTACTTTTTGGCCAGGGCCGTGATCTGATCGAGCGGGGCCACGAAACCGTCCATCGAAAACACCCCATCGGTGGTGATCAGGATGGTCTTGGCGCCGTCGACGCGGGCCTGCTGCAGCTGCTTTTCCAGATCGGCCATGTGGCAGTTGGCGTAGCGGTAGCGTTTGGCCTTGCACAGACGCACCCCGTCGATGATCGAGGCGTGATTGAGGG
>CAYRJS010000144.1:0-1473 GCA_964424535.1 uncultured Aquimonas sp. | reverse complement strand
GCCATTGGCATCGAAGCAGGCGGCATAAAGGATGGTGTCCTCGGTGCCGAAGAAGTCCGCGATGCGCCGCTCCAGTTGCTTGTGCAGATCCTGGGTACCGCAGATGAAACGCACCGAGGCCATGCCGAAACCGTGGCTGTCAAGCGCTTTCTTGGCGGCTGCGATCACGCGTGGATGGTCGGCCAGACCGAGGTAATTGTTGGCGCAGAAATTGAGGACGTGCCGACCATCTTCCAACACGATTTCAGCCGCTTGCGGCGAGGTGATGATGTATTCCTTCTTGAACAGGCCGTCGGCCGTGATGGAGGCCAATTCGTCGACATAGCGTTGGGTCAGGGACATGGGGGATCTCGATGCACGAACAAACTGTCACAATAGCATCGCCAGAGCCGCATTGAGTTCCCGTTCGAGCCTGCCGACAATGCGAGGCTGAAGTCTTACGCCACAGGACACGAAATTCATGCAGATCCTCCTGGACCTGGGCGCAAGTTCCGAGGTCATTGCACGTCTGCCGGAAACGGATGCCTGGCTGGGACGAGGCGAACGTGAGCGCCTGGAAACGATGCGCCATCCGCAGCGTCGTGCCCAGTTTCTTGCCGGGCACGGATTGGCGCGGGAACTGCTGGCCCGCGTCGAAGGCGGGAACTGGCGCGATTGGCAACTGGAACGCGACGCCCACGGTGCCCCGCAGGCCTTGTATCGAGGGCGAGCAAGCAAGCTGCATTTGTCCCTGGCCCATAGCGGCACCCGGATTGCCTGCGCCGTGTCCGATCACCCATTGGGCCTGGATCTGGAATCCGCCCCGCGCCAGCGGGATCTGCTGACCCTGGCTGAAACCTTGTACCCGACCGAGTTTTCCCGGTTCCTGGCACAACTCGACGAGGACGAGCGCCGCCGTCATTTCTATCGTCGCTGGACCCTGGATGAAGCCTACGGCAAAGCCCTGGGCATCGGACTGCAAGCCAAAACCCTGGCCCACCAGCACTGGCGCGCGACCAACGAACGCCCGGCACAAGCCTGGACCTATGATCTGGACAATGGCTTTCTGGCCCTGGCCATACCCCAGTCGATGCAGGCATGGCCGCAGATCGCCGGTCAAGAAATCCTGCTGACGACACCGCCACAGGCCTGGATACGGGAGCAGGCATAAGCGCCACGATCCTGTCTGGCCAACAACATCTCGACGCAGGCATGCGTGTATCCACGTGGCAACAGACTGCCGTGTTGCGCCAAATCGTGTGCTCGTGCGTGCTGTTTTATGTGGACACCAATCAGGCTTTGACAGAAGCGGTACTGTCATCAGGCGCAGCAACGACAGTGTTGCGCTGCCTGCGCTTGGCTTCATACAACGCCTTGTCGGTGCGCACGATGGCGGCGTCCAGATCGTGCGGGGAAAGCGCTCGGGCCACGCCAAATGAGGCCTCTCTCTCGTTTTGTGTGGTTGACTTTCACGCTGGGTTCGTCCGAGTCGAG
>CAYRJS010000143.1:0-6490 GCA_964424535.1 uncultured Aquimonas sp. | reverse complement strand
CATCGGCATACAGCCACTGTCCGGGCTTGACGGTGACGCCGGCGATTTCCAGGGGCACATCGCGCTGGCCGGCGCCGAGCTTGTCGGTCTTGCGCGGGCAGCAACCCAGCGCTTTCACATCCAGATCCAGGGTAGCGATGATGGCACTGTCGCGGATCGCGCCCACGATAAGGATGCCTTCCCAGCCATTGGCCACGGCGCGGGCGGCAAGCTGGTCGCCGAGCATGGCGCGCGCCAGCGAGCCGCCGGCGTCGATCAACAGGACCCGGCCTTGACCGGGTTCGGCCACCGCTTCACGTACCCGCGAGTTGTCTTCATAGGCCTTGATCGTGCTGATCCGGCCTTGGCAGCCACCGCGTCCACCCAGGCTGCGCCAGGGCAGGGTCAGCACCTGGATCGCCTCCGGGTGGGCGTCGCACAGGTCGGTTGTGGCCAGGATGGGTAGCGACATGGGGTGTTGTTCCTGCTCAGGTGAAATAACCGCTGGCACGATTGCGTCCGTATTCGATGTGCTCGCGCATGGCGGCGATGGTTGCGGCGTAGTCGGATTGGCCGAAGATCGCCGAACCGGCGACGAAGGTGTCGGCTCCGGCCAGGGCGATTTCGCCGATATTATCGACCTTGACCCCACCATCGACCTCCAAGCGCACGGCCCGACCCGAACGCTTGATGCGTTCGCGCACCTGCCGCAGCTTGTCCAGCGCCGAGGGGATGAAGGCCTGGCCACCAAAGCCGGGGTTGACCGACATCACCAGCACCATGTCAATGTCATCGAGAACCCAATCCAGAACCTCCAGCGGTGTGGCCGGATTCAAGGCGATGCCGGGCGAACAGCCGTGACTCCGGATCAACTGGATGGTGCGGTGTACGTGAGCGCTGGCTTCCGGATGGAAGCTGATATGACTGGCGCCGGCCTTGGCGAACTCGGGCACCAGGGCGTCGACCGGCTGCACCATCAGGTGCACATCGATCGGCGCCGTGATCCCGTGCTTGCGCAGGGCCGCGCACACCATCGGCCCGATGGTCAGGTTGGGCACGTAGTGATTGTCCATGACATCGAAATGCACCCAATCGGCACCGGCAGCCAGGACCGCCTCGACCTCCGCGCCCAGGCGGGCAAAATCGGCGGACAGGATGGAAGGGACGATGACGGGATCAAGCATGGATCAAACTCCTGGCCTGGGTGATTCAGATTGGTTCAGAGGGCGGCAAAGGCATCGCGGGTCAGATTTTCCGGAGCACCCTGGGCCTGGCACACCACGTCATCCTCGATGCGGACCCCACCGAAATGGCTCAGGTGTTCAACCAGTGCCCAGTTCACCTGTTTTGCGTGCGGACCCTGGCGCAGGGTATCCAGCAGCATCGGAATGAAATACAGGCCCGGCTCGATCGTCACCACCATGCCCGGCTCCAGGGTGCGGGTCAGGCGCAGGAAGGGGTGGCCTTCCGGCGGTTCGATGCGGCCACCGGCTTCGGATGCGGCAAAGCCGCCGATATCGTGCACCTGCAGGCCCAGCAAGTGACCCACGCCGTGGGGGAAGAACACCGAACTGACCCCGGTTTCAACTTGTGCCTGGGCGCTCATGCGAACCACGCCCAGGTCTTCCAGCACGCCCGCCAGCAGGCGGTGGGCATCCAGATGGATATCGCGGTAGTCATGCCCGGCACGCACCTGGTCCACCAGTTTCAGTTGCGTTGATTCAACGCCATCGATCAGGGCCTGGAACCGCTCGTCGCCATTGCTGAAGGTGCGGGTGATGTCGCTGGCGTAGCCGTTATGGCTGGCACCGGCATCGATCAAAAAGGACCGTGATTGTGCCGGGGCTGCCAGGTCCTGATGCTGGTAGTGCAACACCGCGGTGTGCTCGTTCAAGGCCACGATATTGCCGTAGGGCACGGAAATGTCGTTCTGGCCCGAAGCCTCAAGATAGGCGCGATTGATGGCGTATTCCGAAGCCCCGTCACGGAACGCCGCGACGGCGGCGACGTGACCGCGAACTGCGTGCTGCGAGGCCAGGCGCAGGCAGGCCAGTTCGTAGTCCGTCTTGCGGGCACGCTGCCAGTGCAGGTAGTTCATCAAGGCCGGTGGATTGTTGGGCACCCAATCTTCAAGGGCGGCATCGGCTTCACCCACGATCGCGAGCCGACCCTGTTTGGGCAGATGCTGACCGGCCTCCTGCGGGCTGCGGATCACGCGGATATCGAAGTGCTCGGTCCAGAACCCTGTCGGTGCGGTGGGCGGCAGATGCCAGTAATCGGCCGGCTGGTAGTAGATCAGGATCGGCTTTTGTCCTGGCGTGACCGCGATCCAGCCATCGGTATGTCCAGGCAAGGGCACGAAATGCAGAAAATGCGGATTGGCCGCAAACGGATAGTCGCGGTCATCGAGAAACTGGAACTTGGGTACGCCCGAGGCAATCAGCAGGTGATCGTGACCACTGCGCGCCAGCGCCGTCTCGGCGTGATGGACGACGTGGGCAATGTGCTTGGCATACAGATCGGAGAGTTCCATGCGCGAGCGTCGGGTTCGGGAGGAAGCACCCATTGTGCCGCAGCAGTCCGCCTGACGCACCCGAACCACGTTGATCTCAAAGAGGCTCGCGGTGAAATTGGAGCATGTAATCCACCGTGTAGTGGCATCATGATGACTGGATTCATGCGCTTTGACCGGAGATGCCGCCATGAACATGCCCGAACCCTCGACCCCCGCCACTGATCTGATGGCCAGCCTGGCACGCCAGCGAGCGGCGTTTTTGCACGCTGGGCCGCCCTCGCTGGCGCAGCGGCGTGAAGATCTGGAGCGTTTGCGACGAGCCTTGGTCGCCCAGCGCGAACCGATCGAAGCCGCGCTGCAGGCAGATTTCGGGCATCGCTCCAGCCATGAAACCACCGTGTTCGAGCTGATGACCGTGGTCGAGGGCATCCGCTATCTACAGCGCAAGCTGCGCGGCTGGATGAAACCGCAGCGGCGCCACGTGGCGATCCATTTCCAGCCGGCGCGAGCCTATGTGCAGTACCAGCCGTTGGGGGTGATTGGCATCATGTCGCCGTGGAATTACCCTTTGTCGCTGGCCCTGATGCCGCTGGCCACGGCCCTGGCGGCAGGCAACCGCGCCATGCTCAAGCCCTCGGAGGCCACGCCGGCCACCAGCGCCTTGCTGGAGCGCCTGCTGGCGGAGCTGTTCCCGCCCGAGAAGGTGATGGTGATCCAGGGCGATGCCAGCGTGGGCGCGGCGTTTTCGTCCCTGCCATTCGACCATCTGTTGTTTACTGGCGGCACCGAGATCGGGCGCAAGGTAATGCGGGCGGCGGCCGACAATCTGGTGCCGGTGACCCTGGAGCTGGGCGGTAAATCCCCGGTGGTGGTGGCCCCGGGTCATGCCGCAGCAGCAGCCGAATCGATTGCCTGGGGCAAGCTGGCCAATGCCGGCCAGACCTGCATCGCGCCCGATTACGCCCTCTTGCATCCGCAGGATGTGGAACCTTTCGTGCAGGCCTTCGATGCCGCGGTCAAGCGCATGTATCCGCAAGGCCCGACCGGGGCGGATTATTCGTCCATCATCAATGCCCGCCACTATGCCCGCCTGCAGGGTCTGGTCGAGGATGCCCGGGCCCAGGGCGCGCGCATTGTCGAAGCGGGTTTCCCGGCCCAGACGGATTCCGGGCGTGATCGCGTGCTGGCCCCGACCCTGGTCCTGGATGCCAAGCCCGGCATGCGCGTGCTGCAGGAGGAAATCTTTGGGCCGGTTTTGCCGATAACCACGTTCGCAAAGATCGACGAGGCCATCGCCACCATCAATGCCGGTGCCCACCCGCTGGCGCTGTACTACTTCGGCCCCGCCGATGCCGAGCGCAAGGCCCTGCTGGGACGCACTTCCTCGGGCAATGTCACCGTCAACAACACCTTGCTGCACTATGCCCAGGACGACCTGCCCTTCGGCGGGGTCGGTCCCAGCGGCATGGGTGCCTATCACGGCATCGAGGGTTTCCGCGCCATGAGCCACGCCCGCGGCATCTTCATCCAGAGCCGGCACAATATCGGCAACCTCTTGCGTCCTCCGTTCGGCAAGCTGGCCGAATGGGTCATCAAGTTCATGCTGCGCTAGTGCAGTTCACCGGGTGCTGGCCGGGTCGAGCAACAACAAAGCCTCGCCCTGAGCATTGCCGCGCTGCTTGAGGCGCGGGCTGAAGTCCGATAATTGCTGCTGCAATGTCGCCAGCGCCGTTGGGTCGTCGCGCTGGATGCGCCAGACATGGAACAAGGAAAGCTCCTGGCCAAACTGCAGCACCGCGACGGTGCCCTGCCAGACCGGCTTGGTGTCCGGTTCCAGGGCAATGGGGGCGAACCAGAGGTGGAACACCAGGCGGGTATCGGGGCGCGGCCCGGGGCGCGAAAGCAGCAGAGCATCGCCATGGCCGTTGTGCGACGCCGGTAACACGGGCAGGCGTTCGGGCGTGCTGGCCTTGTCGAGGCTGGCCAGCAGGGTTTCCACCCCGGCGTCCGGACCGGGCTCCCAGCCGGCTTCGAGCAGACGTGTACGCAGGGTGTCGAGGTCGCCAGCGTATTGCACGTTGAGGGGCCAGGCCCGCTGGCTCAAAAGGTCATTGCGTCGGGCCGGCAGATTGGCCCAATCGTGTTCCAGCCACTGCAGGGCCGGGATCGTCATGCGCACCTCGGGCGGGGCGAAGTGGGCCAGGGTCGCGGCGGCGTGGCGATTGCCGTGCCATAGCCCGAAGCTGCCCAGGCCCAGATAGAACAGCAAGGCCAGGGGCCGCATCCAGAAAGAACGCGGAGCCCGGCGGCGATAGGCCAGGCCCAGTACCGCGATCCAGAGCATGCCCAGAAATATGCCGGCGAGCACGTCGGTAAGCCAGTGCGCACCCAGATACAGCCGGGCAAAGGCCACCAGGGTCACCAGCACGGCAGCGACCGTATACGGCCAGGCTCGGTTGCGACCGGGCAGTTCCCGGGCGATCAGCACGGCGAAGAAACCATAGACGATGGTCGCCATGGTGACCTGGGCCGAGGGAAAATCGAAGCCGGCCACGGCCATCGCCGCCGGCGGGCGTGGTACCTGGATCAACAGGTCAAGCACCCACACCAGTACCAGGCCGAAGGCGAAGGCGGCCAGCCAATGGGCGGCGGCGATCCAACGCCGGCGCAGGGCCAGCCAGGCCAGGGCCGGGGTCATCGCCGCCAACAGAACCTGCCAGTCCCCGAGGCTGGCCAATACCGCCATCAGATGATCGGCCAGCGGCGTGCGCAGGGCGAACATCCAGTGGTGGACTTGCAGATCCAGCAGGGTGGGTTCTTCGTTGCCGGCAGCCAGCAGCAGTACCGAGAAAAAGGCCCAACCGGCGGCGATCAGCAGCATGGCCATGACCAGCAACGAGGGTGATTCGCGCCGTCTGGGGTCAATCAAGGCCCGGCTGAGGCGACCCAGCAGCGGATGCCGCACCGACCATTGCAGGCCGCGCGAGAGCAACAGAGCCGCCCGTGGCGCGGAGACCTTGTAGACCTGGTACACGGTAAAGCCAATCAACCCCAACAGGGCCACCAGCACACCCAGCACGATGGCCAGCCGACCCGCCACGGCGGCAAACAGATCGATCGAAGCGCCGAAGGCCCAGCCGGGCAGCAGGAATACCGCGCCCCAGCTGAGCGAAGCCACCAGACTGGCTGGCACATAGCGACGTATCGGCATCTTGAGCATGCCGGCAATGGCCGGAACGAAGGGTCGCACCGCGCCGACGTAGCGGGCAATCAGGATGCTCTTGAGGCCGTGGCGGCGAAACATGGTTTCGCCTTGCGGCAACCATTCCGGGTGGCGCGAGAAGGGCCACAATCCGCGCAAACGCTCACCCTGACTGCGCCCCAGCACGTAACTCAGGCCGTCACCGCAGAAGGCGCCGATACCCGCACAGGCAATGGCGTAAGGTCCATCCAGGTTGCCCAGACCGATCAGCGCGCCAATGGCGAACAGGATCGGGATGGCCGGCACGAAAATGCCCAGAATCACGACCGCATCGCAAAATGCGACCAGAAAGATCACGACCCCGGCCGTGATCGGGTGCTGGCCCACCCAGGCGATCAAGGTGTCGAGGGTCTGGGAATTCATCGCCACAGTATAAAAGAGCAAGCCCTCGAGACAGTTGCATTACAGTGTGTGGCGATCTTCCTGCTCACCTACGGTAAAGGCTTATGGAAACCCTGCACGGCAAGACCCTTTTCATCACCGGTGCCTCACGCGGCATCGGCCATGCCATCGCGGTAAGGGCGGCGCGCGACGGTGCCAATATCGCCATTGCGGCCAAATCGGCCGTGCCCAATCCCAAGTTGCCCGGCACCATCCATACCGCCGCCGCGGATGTGGAAGCTGCTGGTGGCCAGGCCCTGGCGATCCAGTGCGACATCCGCGACGAAGCCCAGGTCGAAGCCGCGATGGCAGCCACGGCGGAGCGCTTCGGCGGCATCGATATCCTGGTCAAC
>CAYRJS010000142.1:1894-6528 GCA_964424535.1 uncultured Aquimonas sp. | reverse complement strand
GGTGATTTTCTCGATACCGTTGTCTGCGCTCCGGCCACGCTCGATATCGGGCCGGCATTTCCCAGCATCGGCGAACGCCTGGGCAGCTACGAATTGTTGCGCCCGCTGGCTGCTGGTGGCATGGGCGTGGTGTATCTGGGTCGACGCGCGGATGACGTCTACCATCAGGACGTGGCCATCAAGCTGATCCGTTCGGTCCACCTGCAAGGCGATCCGGGTGCGCGCGCGGCTCTGGTGGCGCGCTTCGAAGACGAGCGCATGATCCTGGCCCAGCTCAACCATCCCAATATCGCCCGCATCCTTGATGGTGGCAGTACCGAGGCCGGGGTGCCTTACCTGGTGATGGAGCACGTCGATGGCCAGCCGCTGGACACCTACTGCAACGTCCATGGCCTGGATGTGTCGGCGCGCTTGCAGTTGCTGTGCAAGGTTTGTGATGGCGTGCAGGAGGCCCATCGCAACCTGATCGTGCATCGGGACATCAAGCCCGACAATATTCTGGTCACCGCTGCCGGGGAACCGCGCCTGATCGACTTCGGGATTGCCCGCGAGCTGACCGAGGATGCACAAAGGCCGCCCGAAGCCACACTGTACTCGGCCATGACCCCGGCCTACGCCAGCCCCGAGCAGATCCGGCGCAAGGCGCTGACCACCAGTTCCGATGTCTATTCGCTGGGTATCGTGCTGTACCAGATTATTGCCGGACGTCGTCCTTACAGCCTTGCGGGCCTGGGCCCGGCCGATCTGGAACGTACCGTATGCGAGGCCGAGCCACCGTCGCTGCGCCACACCCTGCGCGAGGCCGCTCTGGAGTCGACCGAACGTCAGCGCCGTCTGGCCCAGGTCGATGATGATCTGGAACGCATCGTGGCCAAGGCCCTGCACAAGGAACCCGAGCGTCGCTATGGTTCGGCATCAGCCCTGGCTGATGATTTGCGTCGGCATCTGGCCGGCCAGCCGGTGCAGGCGCATCCCGACTCCACCTGGTACCGCGCGCGCAAGTTCGTGCAACGGCATCGGCTCGGGGTCGGCCTGTCCGGTCTGGCCTTGCTGGCCATCCTGATCGTCACCGGGGTGGCCTTCGACCAAGCCGTGAAGGCGCGCCAGGCAGCAGTCGATACGCAACGGGCCAACGATTTTCTGGTCGAGGTGATGAATCTGTCCGACCCGTACGAAACCGGAGGCGAACTGTCGCTGGACCAGGCCATGGAACGCGCCTGGGAAATGGTCGATACCCGCTTTTCCGATCGCCCCGAACTGGCTGCCGACCTGCGCTTGACCCTGGCGGAAACCTTGTTGCGACGCGGACGGGTCGATGAGGCCTCGATGCGCATCGAACGTACCGTGGCCGAAACGGAAGCCGCATTCGGACTGGATGCACAACGCAGCGTGCAGGCCATGGTGGTGCTGGCGTCCTTGCGTCGCGAACAAGGGCGCAAGACCGATGCGGAACGACTGTACCTGGATGCCCTGACACGTCTGGACCGGGCCAGCTGGACCGATTACGCCCTGCATTCGCGGGTTCTCAACGACCTGGGTCTTCTGTATTTGATCAACGAGGATTTTTCCGCGGCCCAGCGCTATCTGCAACGCTCCAGTGAAATGGATGCCCGGGTCACGCCGCTGGATCCGAGCACACATGCCCAGACCCTGGCCAATCTGGCCCAGGCGGCACGAGGTCTGGGCGAATATGACCGGGCCGAATCCCTGTATGCCCAAGCTGAAGCCATTTTTGCCGCCGATCATCCCGAAGGCAGCCCGCAGTGGGCCATCGTGCTCAACAATCGCGCCAATCTGGCGCGCCGGCGCAATCAGCCCGGGCAGGCCCTGGAACTGCAGCGCCGGGCCGTGGACATGCACCGCCAGGCTTTCAGTGGCGATCATGTGATGGTGCTGGTGCCGACCATCAACCTGACCCGCACCTACGTCGACATGGATCGACCCGAGGACGCCTTGCCTTATGCCGTCTTGGCCGAGGCCATGGCCGGCCGGCTCTATACCGGCGCCCACAACTACCGCATCCTGGCCATCACTGCCCTGGCCGATACCCAGCGAGCGTTGGGCCGGTTCACCGAGGCCGACAGGAACCTGCACCGTGCCGAGTTGCTGTTGCCCGAGTCGGAAGCCCCGCTTTCCACCGCCGAGTACGTGGAAGACGTGCGCGACGAACTGTGCCAGACCCAGGCGAACCTGTCCCATTGCCCGCAGCCCTGATCAAGCCACATGGATGCGGGGGCGAGAGGATTTTCACGCTAAACTTCAAAGATCACCTGCGTGATGTTGCCCATGAGGTCCGTGATGCGTTGTCTGCTTGCTCTTTCCGCCCTGGCGATGGCCCTTCCTGCAGCCGGGGGCGAGACTCCCGCACCGATGCGCGATATCCATTCCTACGCCCAACCCGACAAGGTCGTGATCCGCGATCTCGGCCTGGATCTGCGCGTGGATTTCCGGCAGAAACAGTTGCGCGGGCATGTCGATCTGGCCCTGACCTGGCACGATCCGGCGGCCCAGGAACTGGTGCTCGATACCCGCGATCTGGATATCGTCAAAGTATCCGGCAAGATGGCCGACGGGCCCTGGTACAGCCTCAAATTTGAACTGGCCGAGCGCGATCCGGTGCTGGGCCAGAAGCTCACCATCCGCATGCGCAAGCCTTATGACAGTGTGCGCATCCGCTACCACACTGCCCCCGAGGCCTCCGGCTTGCAATGGCTGGAACCGGCCATGACCGCGGGCAAGACGCACCCGTTCATGTTCAGTCAGAGCCAGGCCATCCACGCCCGCAGTTGGGTGCCACTGCAGGACACCCCGGCAGTGCGCTACACCTACAGCGCCCATCTGCGTACCGACCCCGCGCTGATGGCATTGATGAGCGCCGACAACCCGCCGGATGCGGCCCGCGATGGTGATTACGTGTTTCGCATGCGCCAGCCGATCCCGTCCTACCTGATGGCCATTGCCGTGGGTGATCTGGTGTTTCGTCCGGTTTCCGAGCGTAGCGGGGTCTGGGCCGAGCCGGCGATGATCGAAGCCGCAACGAGCGAATTCGAGGACACCGAACGCATGATCGCGGTGGCCGAATCCCTGTATGGCCCCTACCGCTGGGGTCGCTACGACCTTTTGGTGTTGCCACCCTCGTTTCCCTTCGGCGGTATGGAAAACCCGCGCCTGACCTTTGCCACCCCGACCGTGATCGTCGGTGACAAATCGTTGGTGTCGCTGGTGGCCCACGAACTGGCCCATTCCTGGTCAGGCAATCTCGTCACCAATGCCGACTGGAGCGATATCTGGTTGAACGAAGGCTTCACCACCTACGTCGAGAACCGCATCATCGAAGCCCTGTACGGCGAGGAAGCGGCGGCGATGGAGCGGGTAATCGCCGAAGAGGGCCTGCGCCGCGAACTGAAAACCATGCCCAAACCGGCCCAGTTGCTCGACCTCAAGCCGGTGCCGGGTTCCGATCCGGACGAAGCCTTGAGCGATGTGCCCTACGACAAGGGGTCCTGGTTCCTGCGCTTTCTGGAAAGCCGGGTGGGGCGCGAGGATTTTGATGCGTTCCTGCGTGGCTACTTCGATCATTTCGGTTTCCAGAGCATCCGCACCGAACAGTTCGTGGCCTGGCTGCAGGAACACTTGCTGGCCGAGCACGCCAAGGCCGTGACCGCCAAGGAACTGGAGGCCTGGCTGCAGCAGCCAGGGATTCCAAACACGGCCCCGGCCACATCCTCGACCCGGTTTGCGACCGTCGACGCCCTGAGCAAACGCTGGCAGGCCGGGCGCGTGACCGTGGCCGACATGGACACCGGCGATTGGGTTACCCAGGAATGGGTGCATTTCCTCGAAGGTCTGCCGGACAAACTCGACAACGACCGTCTGGTGGAGCTGGATGAGGCTTTTCATTTCACCGATTCGCACAATGGCGAGATCCTGATGCGCTGGTTCCCGTTGACCGTGCGCAGCGGCTATTTCGAGGCCCGCGCCGCCATGGCCGAGTTCCTGCAACGGGTCGGTCGGCGCAAGCTGATCCTGCCCATCTACGAGGCCCTGATGACCAGCAAGGATGGGCGCGAGTTTGCCCGCGAGGTGTTCGAGAAAGCCCGCCCCGGTTATCACCCGATCACCACGGCTTCGGTCGAAGCCATCCTGGCGGGCAAGCAGAAATAGCCTTCGGCCATGACGCCGATTCCGCACCTGACGTGGTGGCTGCTCAGTGTCCTGATCGTATTGCTGGGGGCGGGCTTCTGGCTGTTCTCGCCGCGCCATCAGTTGCGTCTGGCGTTTGCCATCCTGCGTCGGCGAGCCAGGGTTGGCGTGCGCCAATGCCAGTTGGACTTTGGCCGCGTGTCCTACCTTGTCAGCCAGCACGGCAGCGGTACGCCCATCCTTTATGTGCACGGATTCACCGGCATGAAGGAGAACTGGCTGACCCTGATGGCGGCCATGGGTCGGGGGCGGCGTCAATATGCGCTGGACCTGCCCGGCTGGGGTGAAAGCGAGCGCCCGGCCGGGCTGGCGCATGATTTTGCCGCCCAGGCCGAGCGTCTGGTGCAGTTTATCCAGAAGGAAATCGGCGAGCCGGTCGATCTGGTTGGCCATTCCATGGGTGGCGGCGTGGTCGCCGTGCTGGCGGCGCG
>CAYRJS010000142.1:0-1794 GCA_964424535.1 uncultured Aquimonas sp. | reverse complement strand
CAGGATCGGGTGATCGACTCCAGCGCGGCCGCCATCTATGCTTCAATCATCCCCACCGGCCGCGTTGTCATGCTTGAAGGTCGCGGCCATATGCCGATGATGGAAAACACGGTCGCAACCGCGGCCACACTGAAGGAGTTTCTGCAATGAAATCCCGAGTCGTGTTTTTTGCCCTGATCCTGGCGCTGCTGGTTCCCCTGGCAGGCTGTGACGGCGTCAATCCAGAGCAGGAATTGGCCGAGCGCCAACAGGCCCGCGTCAAGGCCGAAGTCCAGCGCCAGTACGCCAATTTCGAACAGCTGCTGGCAGCAGGTCGGGCCGATCTGGCCTTGAATGTCGCCGACCATGTGCTCAAGACCTATCCCGATTCCGAGGTCGCGCCCAAACTGCGCGAGCAGATCGAACCCTTGCGCGCCCAGATTCTGGCCGAACGCGAAGCCCGGCGGCTGGTTGATCTGTGGGTCTACCACGATGACATGGACGAGGAAGCCGGTGGCCGGGTGCGCAGCGCCTACCTGTTCGCCAAGGATCCGATCGGCCCGGCTGCAGACGGCAAGCAGGCACCACGGGCCCGCATGGTGCTGCGCCGGCATCCGCAATGGGGTGATGACGTGTATCTGCTGTCCGAGCGCGGCCCGTTCCAGTGCGGCAATCCCTGCGAACTGACGGTGCAGTTCGATGACGATGAGCCGCGCGTCGTGGGCGGGGAAATCCCCGAAACCGGCGAGCATGCCATTTTCGTCAAGGACTTCGATTATTTCGTTGACCGCCTGCCCAGCGCCAGCCGTGTGCGCTTTGATTTCCTGCTGCAGGACGGTGGCGCCCAGTCGGCCCTGTTCGAGGTCGGTGGCTACCAGCCCGAGACCATCGAGGCTCAGGATTGATGATCTGTCCCGGGTCGGCATCTTTCGATGTCGACCCGGTCGAACCTGTGTTTCGAGGCTGAATCAGGGTTCAGTCTTTCGCCATTTGGGCGATTTCATGCTGCATGATGTCGCAGGTACGCATGGCGTCACCATGCGGTTTTCCTTGTCGTGACGCTGTTTTTCGCTGCACTGCGGCAAAAATACTTCAAAAGCGCTTGACATCCGGCAAGAGTGCAGTCCAGCATCCAGGCCATGTTCAATTCCACCCACCCACGTCTTCTGGTTCCGATCCCGCGAAGGTCGCGCAGCAGTCTCCTTCTGGGCCTTGGACTCATTAGCCGGCACCCGTGCGGAGAGGTGGACTGGGCCTGACGAAATACAAACCCCCAGAAACCTTGATCCCGCACCGGCCCTCCGATGCGGGTTTTTTTTGCCAATGATCCCGAACGACCTGGAAATCCCATGCACAGTGATGCCATCAAGAAAGGTCCCGACCACGCCGCCGCCCGCGCCATGTTGCGCGCCACCGGCCTGACCGCCGAGGACATCAAGAAACCCTTGATCGCGGTGGTACACACCTGGACCGACGTATCGCCCTGCAACCTCAACCTGCGCGATCTGGCCCAGGACGTGAAGCGCGGGGTGATCGAGGCCGGTGGCACTCCATTCGAGTTCAACACCATCGCCGTCACCGACGGCATCGCCATGGGCAGTCCGGGCATGTGCGCCTCCCTGCCTTCACGCGAGGTGATCGCCGATTCCATCGAGCTGGCGGTGCGCGGCCATTGTCTGGATGGCGTGGTCGTGCTGTGCGGCTGCGACAAGACCATTCCCGCCGCCGCGATGGCGCTGGCACGGCTGGACCTGCCCGGCCTGATGCTCTACGGCGGCAGCATCATGCCCGGCTGCCACAAGGGCCAGGCCATCA
>CAYRJS010000141.1:0-6537 GCA_964424535.1 uncultured Aquimonas sp. | reverse complement strand
GGGTGCCACATCTTCGGTCACACCATCAACCCACCCATCCGGGCTTTCCGGAAGAAAGGGAATGGACTCAGGGTTGGCAGCCATCTCAACCAGCTTGGCCACCTGCCTTGAGACATCCCCCTGCACCGCCCTTCTGCGGACGCCGAAGATCACCACCTGCTTGTACGTGTCCACCGCAGCACGGCGAACCGTCAACCGGTCGAACGAACGAGCCAGCCAACCACACAGCTTCGGTCGCATCTCATAGTGCGGGATGATCAACACCATCACCCCGCCCATGGCCAAGGTCGGCATCGTCCGACGCACAAACAGTTCCTCGAACCGACTGATGTCCTCGTTGCCGGTCGCAGCCTTATCCGCCACCAGATCTCCATAGGGTGGATTGAGGAAAAGAAGATCGAACGCGCCGGCCTCGATCGAGGTGTCCTGCACGTCCGACCAAAGCAGATGCGTCAGCCGCTGCCGGGCCGGGATGGCACGGTCAGCGTCCAGCTCCACACCATAGGTCTTCGCCTTGCGCAGCCCCAGATCACGAACCAGCTGGTCAACCGCCTCTCCTTCACCGCAACACGGATCCAGAATGCGTACCGGCTTGTCACCCGTAGGCGTCAGTGCAAAACCGATCCGGCGAACCGTTTCGGCATCGGTTGGGAAAAACCCGTTCTTGGCCAGATTCCTGGCCACACGTGGGAAAACAAGAGCCATGATTCATACCTCTTCAAGTCATCAAGAATGTCCCCAGCGCTTGCGCGCTTGCCGGTGTTGGGGACGGGACCGGCGTATCGCCCTTTGGGCAATGCGTGTGCCTTGCAGAGGCTTTTTCATGCACGCGGCGACGCCGGCACCGGGCCGGCTCGCGCACATGAAAAAGCCCCCGAATGGGGGCAAGAAAACAGCTGGTGTAGCGATCATCTGGCGGCGGCGAATGCCGGCGCGTGATCTGTCATCTTCGACACCATCGCAGTGAGCATCACACCCAGGCAGTAGGCCACTGCCTCAAACGGCGCAGGACACACGCCGTTTCCAAGCAGGTGATGTGCCCTTGTCGCCGGCATGCCGGCGATCAGCACCGGATCCACACCCTTGGCAGCAGCATGCTCACCGGGCGTGAGCAACCGCGACCTGGGATCATCCGGATCAGGATGCGGAATCCGTGGCTCGGTACTGCGGGCCTTCATGTACTGACTGCCGATCGTTCCGATGCGGGTGGCATCCATGTCCACCAGCTGCATGCGAAACCCCTTGCCTGCGGCCTTGTCCCGCTCTTCCTTGGCTTTCAGGTAGGCCACCTGTTTCCAGGACGGATCATCGTCGGGCACGTGCTCCAGCACATCCCGCACTCGCGGCTTGCTGTGCAATCGGGGCTTGACGGCCTCGATCTCAAAGCTCAGGCCCGTGGTCACCGCCACCATGCAAAGACGCTTGCGATCTTCAAGGCAACCAAAGTCCTGCGCACCCAAGATCGTCTCATGCACCACATACCCCCAATCGCGGAGCGTGTGCCGCAACAGCCACATGCTGGCCGTGTTCTGGTAAGGCGGTACGTTTTCCAGCACCACAATGGCAGGCTGCATGCGGTTGATGAGTGCAAGAAACGGGGCCACCAGATGTCCGGCCTTTTCATCGGCCTCGGCCATCGACAGATGCTTCTTGGCACGACCTGAAAGCGATGCGGCCGTACACGGCAAACCCGCTTCCAGCACCTCGATCTCACCCACCTGTCCCAAGAGATAGTCATCGGTGACGATCTCTTGCAGCGGAGCTGCAACCGCCTTGGTCCTTTTGTTCCAGACCGGGTTGTGAAGCGATGCCTGAAACAGCACACCTGGCTCAAAGTCATTGGCCATGACCAACGTCGAAGTCACGCCCGCTGCACCCAATCCATCGTGCAGCGCCTTGGACAGCACACCACCGCCGTGACAGACCGACGCGGTGCGAAGTGGTTTGCCTTCTTCCAGCCGGTTGACCAGTCGATCAAGTCGCTCGCGTGCCCGCTTGCGCGAGGCCAGCGGCAGCAGATGGATCTGGCCGTAACGCACCACCAGGCGGACCGATGCGTGATCTGCAAACTGACCCAACACGCGGTTGGAGTTCAGGTCGATCACCGGCACCTGCGCCTCGCCTCGCGCCTTCCCTGACACCACGCGATCACCGTCTTCCTTGAGCTGCAACACCACCCGCCCCTCATCGACTTTAACCTCGTACCGGACGCCTGGCGAAAAGCCCGCCAGTCCAAGTCGTTGGTTCTCGATGAAGATGCGCGGTGCGCCTTTGTTCTGTCCCAAGCTCACCTGTTTGATCTCATAGGTTTGCATCAAATCGTCCTCCATAAAAAAGCCCCCTGAAAAGGGGGCTGTAGTTCATGTGTACCGAAGCTGGTCAGGCCAGGATCTTCAACCACCCTGGCCGGACCTCACCGGGCCTCTTGTCGATCGGATCTCCCAACTTCCAGGCCGTGGTCTGGGCATCGCGGATCGTCTCGAACAAGGCCAGGCACGATGCGCTGTCGAAGTCGACCTTTACAGTGACCGGCTCGGCACCCGGATCGCTCCGAAGTTCCAGCGTGGCCGCCACGTTCCGGTAGCCGGGTGCGTGGCCACAGACAAGCACCTTGCCAGTCGCTCTTTCACCCAGGCCCTCATGCACGTACTTGGTCACCTCGCGCACACCGGTCTTGACCGCGATACGCAATTCGTTGTGATCCTGCACCATCCAGCGGGCTGCCATCTCTTCAAACAAGGCCCCGCCTTCGGTGAAGTAGCAATGCACCTCTTTTTCGGTGAACCGCGCATCCATCCGCAGGACCAACATGCAGTCCTCGAACAAGTTGCCATCAACCGCCCGCAGATCCGTCAGATCAAACGGGAAGCGCGTGCCGTTGTAGAGGCCGAGCAGAAACCGGGCGATGAACCGACACTGCCCTGAGTCATTCAGGGCCACCTTTGCAAGCCGATGCAATGCGGCGACGCCTTCGTCCAGCGCCATTTGCCTGTCCACATTCATGCCTGTGCTCCTAGTCGATCAGTTGAAGAATGAGCTGGCTCTGCGGGTGATCGCAGGCCACGTCCCTGACCGCATGATAGAGGTCAGCAAAACGCTCTGTGTCCTGACTCATGCCAAAGCGGTCACACCAGAACGACAGCTGGCTGTACGCGAACAGGCACACGCTGATGCCGATGGCATCAGCGTGCATGCGGTACTCCATACCCTCTTCGAGATTCGTGATGGTGAACAAGTCTTCCGGCTCGCCCAGCGATGGCACCAGAATCAAGGCGCCGCTCTTGCGGGTGTAGTAGTGCCAGTAGGCACCCCGATAGTTCCTGACCATCTCACTTGCGATGTTATAGATGGTGCTCTCTGCCTGAACGTACATCCTCGGTCCAAAGAACCGGGGCAGGGTCGCCAAACGGCGATTTTCGGGAACCTCGCGGATCCCGGCGATGCTCGCCAAGGCGAGCGTGTGTTCAACAACTTCATTGGACATGATGAAACCCTCTATAGAAAGTCCCCAGCGCTTGTGCGCTTGCCGGTGTGTGGGGACGGGACCGGCGGATCGCCCGATGGGCAATGCGTGTGCCTTGCAGAGGCTTTTTCATGCACGCGAGGGCGCCGGCACCCGGCCGGCAAGCGCACATGAAAAAGCCCCCGAATGGGGGCTGGAAAGGGAACCGTGTCGGCTCAACGGCAGACGAAGTAGTCGGGCCTGCTGGCCTCACCGTTGTCCAGATAGTAGGTGCCTTCGCTTTGCTCCTCGACCCACTCCCGAGCTGCCGCAGCGTTCTGGAAATAGTGCTGTCCAGGATCGCCACCATAGCGGCCATCACCGTTGAACATCCCTTCGGTGAGGAAGCCATCTGCCGGACGGCCCAAGGAACCTTGGTAGTAGTTGTAGGACACCCAGACGCGGCAGGGCTGCGTCTCATCCTCGTCATCCTCGACCTGATCCAGCGCCTGGATGGCCTCTCCGTGCAGGCCGTAGGTTTCCAGATACTCCGAAAACTCCAGATCACCACATTCGGCTGAGCGCAGGTATTCGGACCAGTCCTGGTCCTGATCCAGAAGATCAATAGCCGGATCGCAATCGACCTCCCAAACGAACAGGAAGATCGGTTTGCCATCCGGCGTGCCATCAGCCGTGGCCTTGAACTTGTAGACCTTGTTGGACTGGTCGGTGATGGTGCTTTCAGCATCCCCCGAACAGTCTCCGACTGTCAGACGGAACCCATCCTCATCGGGCGGGCCGATCCATTCCAACTGCCCTTTCAGGGCTTCGATGACCTCCGGCAGGGCCGGGGTCTTGGCCGTGCGAAAGTCCTGAATCTTGAACCCGACCACCTTGCCGGTGGCCTTGAACTCTTCCACTGCATCAGCCGGGTACCGGCTACCTTGTGACAGGCTCATGGTGTTGCTCCTTTTTCAGACAGAATAATCCCGTCACGGAACAACATCACGCCCCCAAGGGCATGTGCTGCCCGATCAGGGGTGGTGAAGAGTGCGCCCGACCTTGTGGTCGTGGTCCCGATGGTTGGCGCGTGCGGAACCTGTATCGCAGAGACGCTGCGATGCCGTGTACGGCGACACTGCCACAATCAGCACGCCGGGTCAATGAAAAAGCCCCGGCCTGCGTATGCAGACCGGGGCTTAGTTGCCTCCCGACATCCCGTCAAAACATCTGCGGGAACAGTTCCAAAGGTGAGTGTTGTTGCGCGCCTGAAAAAGCCGTAGCTAGATCAAGGGGGGTGAAGCTGCGCTGAGGCATCGGCCGCCCCGTATGGGCGCCCGGCTAACGCCCTGTTGGGAGTGAGTCCAGCCGAGGTTACACAGGCCCGAGAGCCGGTGTAGACGCAACGATAGCAACGCCCCGTGCCAGTGGCAATGAAAAAGCCCCCGGCCTGCACAGGCAGACCGGGGGCTTCCGGGGGAAAATCAGTGATGCGCTGCCCGGATCAGGGCAATCGCCTCACCGGTGGTGAGATTGATTCGGTTCGCGGAGATGGAATACCCGCACCCCGAAAAATGGGGGACTTCGGCGAACAGGGTAATTCGCCCCTGCTCGTCGATTGTCATCGACAGTTGCCTGTTTTCCGGAAGACCACCGGAGAACAGCGTATCGGCGTGCTGCCGGCCCGTGGGTGTATTGAGGTCCACGGCCACTTGACAATAGTGGCCGGCGATAGCCAGACGCTGAGCGCGGATGACCTGATTGGACTGCATGATTTTCATGGTGAAGACTCCTTGATAAAGACCCATCCAAGAAGACAGAACACCACCCTGGTCGGGGAGAGTCTGTCTCCCGTCAGGGTTGAGTTGAGAATGCATCCGGTCCTTGTGGACCTGGCACAGGTTGGATGCGGGTGTGCCGACCTCAGAACGCTGAGGTGCCGTTGTGGTGTTCAGCATACATCCCCTTGCGTCCCTGCACGGCGGCAATGGCCGTGCAGGGTGCTGGTCGGGGTGCGTGTTTATCCAGGCGCTACCCTGGCACGTCAGTCCATCCATGATGGACCGATCCAGCATGTTGCCCTTGATCCGATGGGCCTCGTTGCGCCGCATCCGCGCTTTCAACACATCCCCCGCTGCCGATGGGGGTTCAGCTTGAAGTCTCACCCTGCGCGGCCAAATCGCCGGGTGTTGTGCCATCGCGCTTCCCTTGCGGGAAACCCTCTCTGGGGATTGTTGCCCAGGGCACGATTCAGACGACTCACCTCTACAACAGCCACCTTGAGTGGCAGCGAGGCTTCTTTGCACGGGCCTGTGTAACCCGTCCGGACTCCCTGAATCGAGTATCCGGCAACTGACTTTGCCTTGCCAGTTGGTGAAAATGCATCCGGCCCTTGTGGGCCTGGTCCAGGTTGGACGCGGGTGGACCGACCTCAGATCGCTGAGGTGCCGTTGACGAAACCACTATAGACAAAGCCGGCTGCCCGATGTGCTACGGCAAGCTTGCGCCGCACTATGTGGCACATGCCACACAGTGGACACCGGCAGCGGACCACCCTACCCTTGCGTGGCACGTGCCACACAACGGGGTGACCCATGAAGCCGCTACGCCGCCAACCACTGTCCTTGCTCACCATCAGCGCCCACAAGCTCCAGGCGGACGCTGAAACCCTCTTGTCGCCCTACCCTGCGGCGGCCACGCATGGCCTGGTGCTGCGCGATCTGGTGCGCCAACCCGCCCTGCTCATTTCGCCGTGGCCGCTGCCGTTGAACGACAATGCCCCCCTGCCCTGCATTGCATTGGAGGAAGGCTTGACCTCCGCAGACACGATCACCGCCATCCGTGATCTGCGAGTTCACAACGACCCTACCCCACACCTGGACACCTACTGCTCCACCCTGCGCGATGCCGGCCTGCCGGATTTCCAGATTGGCCAGGTGCTGGGGCTGGAGCGATCGGTCGTTTCGCGCTGGATCAGCCTGCACACAGCGGACACCCATCTACGCGATCTGGTCCGACAAGGCCCGGTCACCCTGGGACATGCCCGACTCCTGTTCGCCCTGCCCCATCCCGACCAACACCGATGGGCCGACCTG
>CAYRJS010000140.1:6232-6622 GCA_964424535.1 uncultured Aquimonas sp. | reverse complement strand
GACCACGATGAAGAACATCGAGGCGCCGGTCGAGTGCATGTAGCGCATCAGCCAGCCCCACTCGACGTCGCGCATGATGTACTCGACGCTGGCGAAGGCTTCGGCCGCGCTGGGCTTGTAGTTCATCGTCAGCCAGATGCCGGTGACGATCTGGTTGATCAATACCACCGAGGCGAGGATGCCGAAGATGTACCAGATGTTGAAGTTCTTCGGGGCGTAATACTCGGACATGTGCTTCCGGTAAAACGGCATGAAGCCCGGAGCCCGCGCATTGAACCAGTCGACGGCGCCATTGGTGGCGCGCACGAGGATATTGCTCATCACGCGGCTCCTTCTGGATCGACACCAATCTGGATGAGGTTGTCATCGATGAAATGATACGGCGGCACC
>CAYRJS010000140.1:0-6222 GCA_964424535.1 uncultured Aquimonas sp. | reverse complement strand
GGTGCCGGCACGCCCTCGTAGACCCGACCGGCCAGGTCGAAGCGCGAATTGTGGCAAGGACAGTAGAAACCGCCTTTCCAGTCGGCATCGAACGGCTCGGGCACCATCTCGGGCCGAAACAGCGGCGAACAGCCCAGATGGGTGCAGATTCCGACCAGTACCAGCAGTTCCGGCTTGATCGAGCGGTACTCGTTGCGCGCGTAAGTCGGCTGCTGATCGGCGTTGTCCGACCCCGGATCACGCAGATGCCCCTCCACGCTGGGCAGGGACGCCAGCATTTCCGGCGTGCGTCGAATGATCCAGATCGGCTGCCCGCGCCATTGCACCACGATGCGCTGGCCCGGCTCGATCTTGCTGATGTCCTCGGTCACCGGCGCTCCGGCCACTTCGGCCCGGGCACTGGGTTTGAGGGTCTTGAGAAACGGGATCGCAGCCATTGCTGCACCGGCTCCGCCCACCACCACTGTCGTGGCCGTGAGAAATCGGCGACGACCGGAATTGACGCCTTGGTCAGCCATTCGGCTCTCCACACTCGTGCAAAACGAAATCCTAAGGTGGCGCTGGAGACCTGCCCAGACTGCCACGAACCGCCCCAGTTTAATGGAAGCCCAACAGCGTCCACAATGCTTGCAGGTCGCATGCGACAATGCCCGGCCCCTCATTCGAGCTTTTTGCCCTTGCCAGTCGCCTCATCACTACCGCGATTTCTCCTGCAAAGCGTTATGCTGGGCCTGGCGGCCGCCTTCGTGCTCAGCCTGCTGTTTCCCGCCGCCGGGCCGCGTTTGCGCGCATCTTTGGGGTTGGAGACCCCTCCGGCAGTTTCGGCTCCGGTAACCGCTCCAGGCGAACGGGCGCCGTCCTCGTACGCCGATGCGGTACAACTGGCTGCGCCCTCGGTGGTCAGCGTCTACGTCAACAAGGTGATCACCGAACGCCCGATCCTGCTGCCCAATCCAACCGTACAGCGCTTTTCCGGCATCACTCTGGGCACCCCGCGCCAGCGCCTGCAACGCGCCCAGGGCTCGGGCGTACTGGTGTCCGGCGATGGCTATATTTTGACCAATCACCACGTCGTGGCCGGCGCCAACGACATCCAGATCGTGCTCTGGGATGGCCGGGTCACCCCCGCCGTCATTACCGGCAGCGATCGCGAATCCGATCTGGCCGTGCTCAAGATCGACGGCAGCAATCTGCCGGCCATGTCCCTGGAAGCCTCCAAAACCTTGCGTGTGGGCGATGTGGTGCTGGCCATCGGCAATCCTTTCGGACTGGGCCAGACGGTCACCCAAGGCATCGTTTCCGGTCTGGCCCGTAGCCAGGCTCTGTTGGGCGGCTCGGAAAACGCCCAGGCCGCGCCCGCGGTGGACTTCATCCAGACCGATGCCGCCATCAATGCCGGCAATTCCGGCGGTGCCCTGGTCGATGCCCATGGGCGTCTGGTCGGCATCAACACCTTCGTGTTGGGACGCATGAGCATGGACGCTGAAGGCATTGGCTTTGCCATCCCGGCGGCCACGGCGCGTGCGGTCCTGGAGCAGATCATCGACCACGGCCAGGTGATCCGGGGCTGGCTCGGGGCCGAATACATCGATGCCCCCAACCAGCCCGACGATCTGGCTGGCGCATCCGGCCACGGGGTCCTGATCCGCGCTCTGTACGCCAATGCCCCGGCGGCGCAGGCCGGCTTGCGCCCGGGCGATATCCTGCTGACCCTGGATGATGTCGACATCATCGATCAATTCGACCTGAGAACCCGCGAAGCCACCCTGCCGCCCGGCAGCGAAGTCAGCCTGACCGGCCTGCGTGCCGGGGTTCCCTTTGAAGTCCACGCCCGCCTGATCCAGCGCCCAAGTGCCCAGGGCATTTAGAACAGACGTGTAGGTCGTCCCTACGTGGGCGACGTACGGGCGTGTAGGTCGTCCCTACGCGGGCGACGAGGAAAATTGGTTGCGGAAACCTTTTTCGTCGGGGACGTAGTCCCGACCTACACAGACGACGAACGGGGCTTACGCCCCTCCAGCCACCGTTTGTACGGCCGGTGTTGCATTGCGTTCGGCCAGTTCCTTGCGGTAACGCTCACGCAAGATGCCGACACGTTCGACGAACAACTGGGTTTCCTGATAGGGCGGCACGCCATCGAAACGGTCCACGGCACCTTCGCCGGCGTTGTAGCCGGCGGCAATCCGGGACAGATCGCCATTGAAGCGGCCGCTCAGCCAGGCCAGATAGCGGGTGCCGCCATCGATGTTCTGGCTCGGCTCGAAGGCGCTGGTCACGCCAAAGCGGGTCGCGGTATCGGGCATCAACTGCATCAGGCCCTGGGCTCCAACGTGGGATATCGCATTGGGATTGAAGGCCGATTCGGCATGGATGATGGCGCGGATCAGGGCCTCGTCGACACCATGCAGGGTCGCAGCGGCGGCAATTTCGCTACGGTAGGCATCGAGGTTCAAGCCGACGCTGTTGAAATCCAGACCCGGCGCCGTCGAGCAGGCGAAACAGGTTTCGATATAGGTGAACAACACTTGCGCCCGCTGCCCGGATGGACGCCGGTTGGTGTAATGGGTCACGCCGTTGCGCTCGTACTTGTAAACCGCCCCGCGCGTGACCTGCGGTTGGGTTCCCGTTACCTCGGGCACGGCCTTGGGTTCGCCCTCGCCTGGGGCGGTACGAAACTCCACTGCTGCCGGTGACGGTTTGGCGGCGGCAGCCGGTGCAGGTGTGGTCGATTTTTCCGGGGCAAAATTGCCCACCAGCTTGCAATTGCGATAGCCCGCCGTGCTGCTGGCATAGACCGTGACCCCATTCTGATCGGCACAGCGATACAGCACTCCGGCCTGGGCCGCATCGATGTGCAAGCCCAGCAGCGCCAGGCAAAAACCAGCGGCCAGCCAGATTCGGGATTGGGTATTGACGGTGTCCACGGCGCCAGTTTTGACCATTGGCGGGCAAAATCCAAGCCTTTGATGGCCTGAAAAGGTCGTGCGGCCTACAATACTTGGCCCGATTGATTGCATTTCCTGCGACAAGGTAACGAGTTCCCATGCCCGGCAAGCTTTACATCAAGACCTACGGTTGCCAGATGAACGAGTACGACTCGGCCAAGATGGCGGCCGTGCTCAGGGAAGCGCACGATATGGAATTGACCCAGAACGAGGCCGAGGCCGACGTGATCCTGGTCAATACCTGCGCCATCCGCGAAAAGGCCCAGGAAAAGGTCTTCAGCCAATTGGGCCGCTGGAAGGAACTCAAGCAGGGCGACAAGCCCGTGCTGATCGGCGTGGGCGGTTGCGTGGGTTCCCAAGAAGGCGCCGCCATCCTCGAACGCGCGCCTTACGTGGACCTGGTGTTCGGACCGCAAACCCTGCACCGGCTGCCGCTGATGATCGACCGCAAGCGTCGTACCGGCCAGGCCCAGGTCGATGTGAGTTTTCCCGAGATCGAGAAGTTCGACTGCCTGCCCGAACCCCGGGCCGAAGGTCCAACGGCGTTTGTTTCGATCATGGAAGGTTGCTCCAAATATTGTTCCTATTGCGTGGTGCCCTACACCCGGGGTGAGGAAATCAGCCGGCCCTTCGATGATGTCATCGTGGAAGTGGCGCAACTGGCCGAACAGGGCGTGCGCGAGGTCAACCTGCTGGGCCAGAACGTCAATGCCTACCGTGGTTCGATGCACGATGGCTCGATCGCCGATCTGGGCTTTTTGATCCGGGCCGTGGCCCAAATTCCCGGTATCGGCCGCATCCGTTTCACCACCTCGCACCCGAACGAGTTTTCCGATTCGCTGATCGAGGCCTATCGCGATGTGCCGCAACTGGCCAACTACCTGCACCTGCCGGTCCAGGCCGGTTCCGATACCGTTCTGGCGGCGATGAAGCGCGGCTACACCGTGGCCCAGTACCAGGATCGCATTGCCCGCTTGCGTGCCACCCGTCCCGGCATTTCCATCGCCACCGATTTCATCGTCGGCTTCCCCGGTGAAACCGAGGACGATTTCGAAAAGACCCTGCAACTGGCTGAGACCATCGGTTACGACGCCAGCTTCAGTTTCATGTTCTCGCCTCGCCCTGGCACCCCCGCCGCCGATCTCGACGGCAAGGTGCCGCTGGCGGTGAAAAAGGAACGCCTGTCTCGCCTGCAAGCCATCATCGAGGCCAGCACCCGGCGCATTTCCGAATCCATGATCGGCTCGATCCAGCGCATCCTGGTGGAAGGGCCCAGCCGCAAGAATCCGCACGAACTGACCGGGCGCACCGAAAACATGCGTTACGTCAACTTCCCCGCCGCGCCCGAGCACCATGCCGGCCTGATCGGGCGTTTCGTGGATGTGGCCATCACCGCGACCAAGACCAACTCCCTGCGCGGACGCATCGTCACGGCCAGCGCTCCGGCCGCCTGACGAACCTTGCCCGCCGTCGATCCCCGCATGTCATCTGCAATGTCATCCCCGGTGATCGGTTTGGTCGGCAGCGAGGGCCACTACGGCCGTTGGTTGCGACAATTTTTCCAGACCCGCATGGGTTTGACCGTGCTGGGCACCGATCAGGGCCAAACCGGCACCTGCAGCCCGGAAGCACTGCTCGAACGCTGCCAGGTGCTGGTGTTCTGCGTGCCGATCCGGCATACCCCGGCGATCGTGGCCGAGTATGTGCGCCTGGCCGCCGGGCGTGAACGCGGGCAACTGTGGCTGGATATCACCTCGGTGAAACAGGCCCCGGTTGAGGCCATGCTGGCATCTCAGGCGGAAGTTGTCGGCCTGCACCCGATGACGGCGGCACCCAAGGCGCCCACGCTCAAGGGTCGGGTGATGGTGGTGTGCGAGGCCCGCCTGAATCACTGGCGCAATTGGTTCGAAACCCTGCTCACGGCTCTGCGTGCCCAATGCGTGCGCACTTCACCTGAACACCACGATCGCATCATGGCCCTGGTGCAGGCGATGGTGCATGCCAGTCATCTGGCCCAAGGCGGCGCCCTGGCCGAACTGGCCACCGATCTTGGTGGTCTGGCCGCGCTATTGCCATTTCGTTCCGCCGCCTTTGAACTGGATGCCGCGCTGCTGTCGCGCCTGCTGGCGATGAATCCGGCCATTTACGAGGACATCCAGTTCGGCAACCCGCACGTATTGCCGGTGCTGGATGCCCTGCACCAGCAGCTCGAAACCCTGCGCGCGCAGGTGCGTCAGGGCGATGAGGCCGCGCGCCAGGCCTTTCGCCAGCATTTTTTCGAGGCCACGCGCCAGGCCGTTGATGCCGACACCATCACCGCAGGCAATTACAGCTTCGAGCGCATCGGTTACCTGTTGGCCGATCTGGCCGGCGATCGCAGCCTGTCGATCTACCTGCCCGAAGACCACCCAGGTTCGCTGCGGGCATTGCTGCACGTATTCGAGCGCCACGGCGTCAATATCGCCTCGATCCATTCCTCCCGCACCCCAGCAGGCGAACTGCATTTCCGCATGGGTTTTGATGCCGAAGTGAACCGTGCTGCCATCGCCCCGGTGCTGGCTGCGATCCAGTCCGAAGGCATTGGCCGCCTGGTGGCCCTGTCGGAGGAGTTGCGTTGAGTCATGGGCACACCCCAGCGCAAGATCGTGCACGTGGACATGGATGCCTTCTATGCCTCGGTCGAACAACGCGACAATCCGGCCCTGCGTGGCCAACCGGTGGTGGTGGCCTGGCGTGGTTCCCGCTCGGTGGTATGCGCGGCCAGCTATGAGGCACGCCGGTACAAGATCCACTCGGCCATGCCGGCCCGCACCGCTGAGCGTCTGTGCCCCAACGCAATCTTCGTGCCCCCGGATTTTTCCCGCTACAAAGCCGTTTCACGCCAGGTTCGGGCGATTTTTGCCCGCCATACCGAACTGATCGAACCGCTGTCGCTGGACGAGGCCTACCTCGATGTCACCCACCCTTTGAGTGACCTGCCTTCGGCCACGGCCATTGCCGAATCCATCCGCACCGATATCCGCGCCGAACTGGACCTGACCGCTTCAGCCGGGGTTGCACCCAACAAGTTCCTGGCCAAGATCGCCTCGGACTGGAACAAACCCGATGGCCAGTTCGTGATCCGTCCGGAAGCAGCGCTGGCCTTTCTCGAACCTTTGCCGGTCGGCCGCCTGCCGGGCGTGGGCAAGGTCACCGGCGAACGCCTGGAAGCCCTGGGCGTGCGCACGGTCGGCGAATTGCGCCGGCTCGAAGTCCTGCAACTGGAACACCTGTTCGG
>CAYRJS010000139.1:0-6699 GCA_964424535.1 uncultured Aquimonas sp. | reverse complement strand
TCGACCATCAGCAGATGGCCCAGATCACCTTCAGGCAATGACAGGCTGGCGAAATCGACCTCGGCATGGACATCGCCATTGACCAGCAGAAACGGTTCGCTGCCCAGCAAGGGCAGGGCATTGAGGATGCCGCCGCCGGTTTCCAGCCCGGCCTTGCCTTCAAAGCTGTAGATGATCGACACCCCGTAACGAGAGCCATCTCCGAGCACGGCCGGGAACTGTTCGGCCAGCCAGGCGGTGTTGATGATGATCTCGCGCAAACCGTCCCGGGCCAGAGCCTCGATATGGTGGACGATCAAGGGCTTGCCGGCGATTGGCAACAAGGGTTTGGGGCAGGTGTCGGTCATTGGGCGCAGGCGTTCGCCGCGTCCGGCGGCCAGGATCATGGTTTTCATGAAGGCAAATCCAGGGGCGCGATCAGCGGAAAAACCCGGCGTTGCAACAGGCCATGCAGGGCGGCAAGCTCTGGATAGGCGGGCAGGGTCGTGTCCAGATAACCGAGGAAGCGGGCGGCATCGGCCAGATAGCGCGGCTTGTGGTCACGGTGTTGCAGGCGGGCAAAGATGCCCAGCACCTTGAGATGGCGCTGGATACCGGTGTAATCCAGATCGCGGCGAAAAGTATCAGCGTCAGGCACAGGCAGCCCGGCATCCAGCGCGGCACGTCGATATTCAGCTACCCAGGTATCGATGCGGGTTTGCGGCCAACTGAGGAAGGCATCCTTGAACAGACTGATCACGTCGTAGGCCAAAGGCCCGCGCACCGCGTCCTGAAAGTCGAGCACGGCCAGATCATCGGCCATCGGCATCAGGTTGCGCGGCATGAAGTCGCGATGCACCAGTACCTGGGTTTGACCGAGAAAAGCCGTTTCCAGGCGCGCGCAAACCTTTTGCAAACCAGCTTGTTCCAGTTCACTCAGCTCCAGGCCCAGATGCCGACCCAAAAACCAGTCCGGAAACAGGGCCAGCTCGCGTTGCACCAGAGCAGCATCGTAATCGGGCAGATCGCGCGGCACCGGGATGCGCTGAATCCGCACCAGTTGCTCGATGGCGTGAGCAAACCAGGTATCGGCGGTTGCCGGGGTGATGGTTTGCAACAGAGTCGGTCCGCCCAGGTCTTCCATCAGCAGAAACCCAGCCTCGGTATCGGTGGACAGTACCGCCGGTACGCGCACGCCCCCGGCCTTGAGCACTTGCCGTATCCGCAGCCAGGGGCGGGGATCGTCCAGACCCGGAGGGCAATCCATCACGATCAGCGAGCAGCCAGCGGCATCCTGGGTACGCCAGTAGCTGCGAAAGCCGGCATCAGATGAAGCCGATACCGGTTCGGGGGCATCCGGCCCAAGCTGGGCGCGGACAAAATCCAGGCGCTGTCGGGCCCGTTCGTTGGGTGTCATGTTCATTCCAGCAGTTCGCGCACATGGGCCACGACACTGGCGCGCAGGGCGTCCAGATCGTAACCACCTTCCAGGGCCGAGACGATGCGCCCGTCGGCGTGGCGTCGGGCCAGATCCACCAGTTCGCCGGTCAGCCAGGCGAAATCCTCGGCCTCCAGTTGCAGATTGGCCAGGGGATCGGCCCGATGGGCATCAAAGCCGGCCGAAATCAGCAGCAGTTGCGGGCGAAAGGCTTCCAATGCTGGCAGCAACTGTTCGCGCCAGGCTGCGCGAAAGGCCGTCGAACCCGAGTCGGCAGGCAACAGGGCATTGTGGATATTGTTGACGCCGTGCTCGGAGGCAAGGCCGGTATAGGGATACAGCGGGCTTTGGTGGCTGGATACAACCATCACCCTGGGCTCGCGCTCGAAGCAGGCTTGGGTGCCGTTGCCGTGATGGACGTCGAAATCGACGATGGCCACGCGTTCCAGATGGTGGACATCCAGAGCCTGCCGGGCCGCGACAGCGAGCGAATTGAACAGGCAAAAGCCCATGGCCTGAGCTGGCGTGGCGTGATGACCCGGCGGGCGCACGGCACAGAACACGCGCCGGCAAAGCTGCGTGAGCACGGCATCGACACCGGCACAGGCCGCGCCGGCAGCGCGCAGGGCAGCTTCCGCGGAATGAATATTCATGCCCGTATCCGGATCGAGCCAGACGGGTGTGCTGATGTGGGCATCCAGAATTCGCCCCAAATGTTCGCTGGTGTGGATGCGGGCCAGTTGCGTGCGCATGGCCAGCGGCGCTTCGTGCCATTCAAGGCCGCGCAGGCCGGCTCCGCGCAAACCCTCAAGCACCGCCATCAGTCGCTGCGGTGATTCCGGGTGCCCGGCACCGTTGTCATGCTGCAGGCACGCCGGATGGGTATGGATCCGCAGGCTTTCGAGATGCTGGTGGATACGCCTTACCCCGTGCGCTTGCCGTGTTCCCAGAGGACTTCGCCGTGGTCGCCGGCACGCGCAAGGGTGCGGGAAAGCACGAACAGGAAATCCGAAAGCCGATTGACGAAAGCCAGCACCTGCGGACGCACGCTTTCCTGGCGCGACAAGGCCACCAGGGCGCGTTCGGCACGTCGACAAACGGTGCGGGCGACATGGCAATGCGCGGCAGCCGGCGCGCCACCGGGCAGGATGAATTCCTTCAGTGGCGGCAGCTCGGCGTTGTAGCCATCCAGATGCTGTTCCAGCCACTGCACATCGGTTTCAGTGATGGCCACATGCCCGGGCAGGCACAGTTCTCCGCCCAGATCGAACAAGGCGTGCTGGACCACGGTCAGGTCCTCGCGCACAGCCTCTGGCAGTGTTTGCGCCAGGACCAGGCCCAGATGGGCATTGGTTTCATCGAGCATGCCCAGCACTTCGATGCGCAGACTGTCCTTGGGGATACGCGAGCCGTCGGCCAGTCCGGTGTTGCCGGCATCGCCGGTGCGGGTATAGATCCTGGAAAGCCGATTGCCCATGGATGAAAGATCAGGCAGTTGCGTCGGGTTGCTGCGTGCTTGACGAAGCCGCACCCATGGCCAGGGCCACGGCGTGCAGGCCAGCGGCAATGGCGACATACATGGCGGTTACCTTGAGGAACGGCAGGTACCAGTGGCCCATGTTGGTCAGCCAGCCGCCCAGACTGCGCTGCGCATCGGCGCCGCCCCAGCTATCGCTGAGCCAGTAAAAACTGCCGTTGGACAGCACATAGCAGACACTGGCCGAGACCAGCAGAACCCCGGCCAGGGAGGCCAGTGAACCCCAGCGCAGGCCGGCACCATGGCGTTGCAGCCACCAGCCACCCAGCCACAGGCTGAAATAGGCCGGCAGCAGGAACCAGTAGGCCGGTGAAACGCAGTAGTGCGACCAGAAATTCAGACCCGAGCCGGCGATCACGAACCAGTCGGCCAGGAAGGCCAGCACGATCAAGGCGGCAAAAACCCAGCGTCGGCGCTGGCCAAAATAAAAACCGGCCACGAAGAACACCGCCCAGGACGCATCCGGGATGATGGCAAAGTGGTGGATGCGGGTGATCCCCATCACCAGGGCAAGAACCAGGAACAACATGATGGAGGAAATGCGCATGGCCTGAATCCGGATAGCGGTGAACGAATTTGGATTGTAGGACATCACCACGCCCTCGTGGCCGCATGATCCGATGGCATATGGACCAAAGGCCATATCTGATCGAGGTGGTCTGTGATAACTTGATTTATGTCGCATTCTGGGTGCGGTGTGGACGCCGTGGGAGATGAGGTACTGATGCAGAACATGCGCCTGTTGCTGGTGGATGACGACACCGAATTGTGCGGCTTGTTGGCCCCTTTGCTGGCTGCGTTGGGGCCCACGGTGACCTGCGCCCATTCGATCGCCGAGGCCATGGACGAGCTGACTCGCGCCGATTTCCATCTGGTGATCCTCGATGTCCAGTTGCCCGATGGCAGCGGCTTCAGCATCGCCAGCCACTTGCACCGACACAGCCCGCAAACCGGCATCATCATGCTCACGCGCCTGGCCGATCCGGCCTGGCAGGTGGCTGGTTATGATGTGGGTGCCGATGTCTACCTGCCCAAGCCGATATCGCCGGATGTCCTGTGTGCGGCAGTGCGTAGCCTGGCGGGACGCTTGCATCAAGGCATGTCGGCGTCGGTTTCACAAACCAGCCATTGGCGGCTTGAAGGAGATGGCTGGCGGCTGTTTGCTCCGGATGGACGCTGGGTGGCGTTGAATCAGGCCGAGCGTGTTCTTGCCCGCTGCTTTTTCTCCCAGGCCCAGCGCGTGGTGTCACGCCAGGAACTGGTCAGGGTGCTGGAACAGGATGATCCCGGCAATGATGCCCAACGCCTGGACATGCTGATCCACCGCCTGCGCCGCAAGGTCGAAGCCGCGGGCCTGCCACGCTTGCCATTGCAGTCCGTGCGCGGGCAGGGTTACGTTTTGATGATGCCGACGGCCAGCGAAACGATGCCCGCTGCCATGGCCCATACGACCTCGGAATCCGACAACCCGCAGGAAGACGAACGGCGATGCGGACCCTGATCTCGGTCTGGCAAACCTGGGTGGCCTGGCTCGGCAGTACGCCCCATGCCGATCCGGTTGATCGTGCCAATGCCGTGGTCTTGCAGGTCTTGTTCGCGGCCTTGCTGGCGAGTGTGCCACCCCTGTGGTTCTATCGGCTGGCCCTGACGGACATTCCGTTGCGACCTGGGGAAGGCGTGTCGGTTGCCTTCAGCGCCGGCATCGTGGTGCTGGCGGTTGGCGGTTTCTGGTTGATCCGGCGGGGCCATTTTCAACGGGTATTGCGCGTCTTCCTGATTGTCGTGGCTGTGGCCTTGATGGCCTCGCACCTGTCTCAAGGCGCCGAGGCCAATCGCTACGAAGCTCCCTTGCAGCTGGCCTGGCTGGTAATGGCCGGCTTGATGGTGGGGCGCAAAGCCTTGTGGGCACTGTATGCCTGGTTGGGACTGGCCGTGGTGCTGGGAACCTGGGTCGATGTCAGCTCCCGGCAGCTCGATTGGGTGGAGCGGGGTGTTGATGCCCTTGTCAGCCTGATGATTTACCTGTTCGTGACCTTGCTGGTGGATCGTGCTGCCACGGCCTTCCGACGTGCTCTGGCTGATGCGTTGGCACGTGAGCAGCAGGTGATCGTTGCCGGGCAGCGTTTGCGGGAGGAAATGCAGGAACGCGAGCGCGTGCACCGCCAATTGATCCAGTCCCAGAAAATGGAAGTGGCCGGGCGCCTGGCGGCCGGTCTGGCACATGATTTCAACCACTTGTTGAGCCTGATCCTGGCCTATCGTGCCCATGCCTCGGCCAGCACCGACAAGGCGGGCCTGGAGCAGGCCTTGTCCGGCATTGATGCGGCAGCCCGCCGTGCCACGGCGGTGAGTCAGCGACTGCTGAGCTTCAGCGGGCGAGGCGAAGGTCGCAAAGAGGTTTTCGATGTCAATCAGGCTCTGGAGCAGATGCAACCCATGTTGCGCCAGATGTTCAATGCCGAAGTGCAACTGGGGTTTTCCGATTCGCCCATGCCGTTGCCGGTGTACATGGATCGCGGCGAGTTCGAACTGATCGTGCTCAATATCGCGGCCAATTCCCGTGCCGCCATGCCGCACGGCGGTCGCTTCGACATCATCACCGGGCACCGGGGTGAAGGCAGCGATGCGACGGTGCTGGTGAATCTGCGCGATACCGGCCGGGGCATGGACGAAGCCACGCGCCAACGTGCCCTCGAACCTTTTTTCAGTGGTCGCGAAGGCGGCACTGGCTTGGGTTTGGCCGTGGCCAGCGATGTATTGATTGCCGCCGGTGGTGCCCTATGGCTGGAAAGCGCGCCGGAAAATGGCACCACGGTACGTCTGGAACTGCCATTTCACGTCAGTTCCGCCGTTACTTCCGGATCGTAGCCAGGCTGGGTTGTCGTTTGTTGCATGGCCTGGCCTGACCGGAGCAGCCAGTCAGGCTGGAATTGGAACCAAATCCGCCGTCAACCCCGTATTTATGGGGTGCTGAGAAAAAACCCTCATACAAGGCTTGCAAGAATTGGTGATTTATCACCAGATACGGTGAATTTGAAGAAATTGACCGTCTATGCAAGAACCAGGCATGAAAAATTTGGCCTGCTGCGTGCTTATATAGGCACTGTGTCACACTTGTGCTCGGCTCACGCCGTTCCCGCTTCATCAAAACAGTGGAATCCTGAAATGACCCTTCCCTCCTTTAAAGCACGGATCGACCGGTACCGGTCGAGTGTTCTCTCCGCCGCTCATGGCCTGGTTCCGCACGCCCGAACCGCGGTTCTGGGCGCGTCGGCCTTGCTGGTGTCGGCACTTCTGAGCCTGCCGGTAGGCGTTCAGAATGCGCATGCCGAAGGTACGCGTACCCTCCATCCAGCCACGGGTACCGGTTCCACCGGCAACCGCGGCGTGATGGATCTCACCAATACGAATTCCGGCGGGGTGGCCAGGCAGACACAGTTCACCTACGTGTATGCGCGCGAGGGCGAGGTAATCCTGCTGGGTTCGCGCAATCGCACCACCGATACAGGCACCAACCGTGGCCAGATCCGTCTGTGGGCGCCGCAGAGTTTTGGCACCAAGGGCACCGAGACGGTTCCGTCGAATGCTTCGGCGGTGCTGACCTGCGATGGCACTGCGGGCGGACCTCAGACCGGCGGCCTGATCCCCAACCGCGCCGCCGAGCTTGCTGGGCCGAACAGCGCCGATAGCACGCAGACCGTCCCCAACGGCTTCACCCCGTGCTGGTATCAGGTGCCGACGGGAG
>CAYRJS010000138.1:0-6746 GCA_964424535.1 uncultured Aquimonas sp. | reverse complement strand
GATGTGATCCTGGCTGAACCTGATGCCTTGTCAGCCGACGAGATCGCCGGCCTGGAAGCCATGGGGCATACGGTGAAGGTCTCGGATTCAACCTGGGGCAACATGCAGGTGGTGACCTGGGACCAGCGCAGCGGCATGGTCGAGGCGGGCAGTGACCGGCGCGGCGAAGGGGTTGGCAAGGGTGCCTTGAGCGCACCGGATGCCATCCACCGCTGATGCGTGCGATCCATGGGCTCAGCGCGACAGCAATCCGAAGTGGCTTCCGGTAGGCCCTGGCTGGACAGGGTTGTATTGCTGCTGGGTGGTGCCTTGTTGCTGCTGGCCGGCGCCTGGATGGCGCATCTGGTCAAGGTGGAAAAACCGGCGACCGTCTCCGTGGCAGTCGCCTTGCCCGCGTCCGAACCTGCGACGCCGGACACGCTGCCGGTGCAACGCGATGATGCTTTTGGCGTAGCCTGGCCCGGTCAGGCCCTGCACCGAATCGTGCAGATGCTGCAATGGCGCGAAGTCGCAAGCGTGCCCCTGGCGCTGGATGATGAAATCGTCACCGATCAGGGCGAATATCAACGGGTGTGGAGTTCGCGCATGATCGATTCCAGCCGGTTTGCCCAGGAACACTCCAATCCGGCCTCGTCGCCGTATCAGAGTGCGCGTTTCGGGTCGGCAAAAGCGGTCACGGTGGACAAGGAACTGGCATCCAGTTGGCGCGAGCTGGCGGCTACGGAAATTGCGCTGCCGGACAACCTGGCCGTGGTGTTTCGACCCCAGGGGCGCTGGCTGGTGACCGTGCCGGAAGGCGAGCTGCCACAGGTGGGGGATTTGCGCGTGCGTTTTGAAGTGCTGGATGCGCCCGCCGTGACTGCCGCGCAGACAGCACCCGATGCCTCCCAGGCCCGGACGGACGATGATTTTGTGGCCTCGGCTCTGGATTGGATTGCCCGGTTGGCGGCCTTCATTCTCGCCCTGCTGGCGTCTGGTCTGATGCTTCAGGCCATATCCCGCCAGACTTCGCCGCAGCACTGGCTGGCCCGCCTTTCCGGGGTGGCCGTATTGGCCTTGTCGACCTGGATTGCCGTGGCAGTGTTGCTGCTTGCCGTGGTGCTTTCACGCCTGCTCTGAGCGCGCGGATCCGGGTGGTTTGCCATCAGGATCGTGGTCGATGAAATACAGCCCGGCGTAAAGCTTGGGATCAATCGAATACCCCGCCCGACGCCGGGCATCGAGCCAGGCGGCGGCTTCCTGGCGGGGGATTTCATGCACGATGATGTCTTCGCTTTCATCGCCGCCACCCGGCCCGATCCGGACCAGGTCGTGGGCGCGCAAGAAGGCGATCTGTTCATTGCTCATGCCCGAGGAAGACGGACCGGCCATGAGGAACTCGATGCGTCCGGCTTGCCAGCCGGTTTCTTCCAGCAGTTCGCGTCGGGCCGCGTCTTCGATGTGCTCGTCTTGCCTCAAGTCGCCGACCAGGCCTGCCGGCATTTCGATGCTGGTGGCCGCGATCGGAGTGCGGTACTGCTCCACCAGCACGAGCTTGTCACCAGGGGTCACAGCCACGATGATGACGGCCGCGCTGGCGTTGACCCGCTCGGCGTATTCCCAGCCTAGACGCTGGCACAGGCGCAGATAGCGACCATTGAAAAGCGTTTCGGTTTGCTCCATCGTGCCCAGCCTCGCGTTGTCATCCCAGACTTATCATCGTCGCCATGGCGGCGACAGGTTTCGAGCGCCATTGGAACCAAAACCGGCATCACTGGTCAATTCCAGCGCTCCTCATTGCAAGGTTTACTCCATGAAGCACGTCCTTTCCACTGCCTTGGCCCTGCTGGTCACGACCCTTCCCATGCACGCCATGGCACAGCCCGCGCCCGCGCCGACGCCTGCCGTGGCCGACACGGATCCGGGCATCCTGGCCGATATCGGCAAGATCACCGATCCTGCCGAACTGACCCAGTTGGTGGCCTACTTTCGCCAGGCCAAGGACACCACTGCCGAATTGGCCGCGCTGGACCGGCGTATCGCCTTGCGTCCGCATCTGGGCGCTTATCGCTTTGACAAGGCCGTGACCCTGGCCCGCGAGGATCGCAAAAGCGAGGCCTACACGGCGCTGATCGAGCTGCAGAACACCGGCTACGGCTACGACCTGCACGATGACGAGCGCTTTGCCAAGATCGCCACCACCGAGGTGTGGCAGTACATCGTCGACAACTTTGATGCCAATCGCCAAGCCTTCGGAATCACCAGCCTGGCTTATACCCTGCCGCGCGAGGATCTGTTGCTGGAAAGCCTGGCCTGGGATTCCAGTCGTGGCAAGCTGCTGGTCGGCAGTGCCCGCGAGGGCAAGGTCTACGTGGCCGAAACTGATGGTTCGATCAAGCCCCTGGCCAGCACGGATGCGGACAACGGCATGTGGGCGGTGTTCGATCTGGCGGTCGATGCCCAGCGCGGGTTTCTCTGGGTCGCTTCCAGCGCTGTGCCGCATTTTCGTGATTACGATGCCGAAAAGGACATGGGTCGGGCCGGTATCTTCAAGTTTGACCTGGCCAGCGGCAAGTTCATCGAGCGCTTTCTGTCGCCGCCGATGCAATCGGGCCAGGCCTTCATGCTGACCTCGATCGTGGTGGCGGCCGATGGCTCGGTGTATGCGGCTGACGGGGTGAACCGGGCGATTTACCAGGTGCGCGATGGCCAGTTCCGGCGCATCCTGCATCTGCCGATGCTGACCTCGATCTCGGCCCTGGCCATTTCCGCTGATGGCAAGAAGCTTTATTTTGCCGACCCACAACTGGGCATCCTGGGCAGCGATCTGGGTACGCTCAAGCTGTTCGATGTACGGGTTCCGCCCAAGCTAACCCTGGAAGGTATCGGTGCCATGGCTTGGTACAACGATGCCCTGATTGCCGTGCAGCCGGGCATGGAACCCAAGCGGGTGATGCGCCTGAGCTTGTCGCCCGAGGGCGACGCCATTGCCAAGGTGCAGCCACTGGCCGCCAATGATCCACAGTTCGATCGGCCCGGTGCCGTGACCCTGGATGGTGCCAGCGTGTATCTGGTCGCCAATGACCAGAAGGACAATTACGACCGCTTTGGCCTGCTCAAGGACAAGACGCGCTTGCAGGGAACCCGGGTCTTGAAGCTCGATGCGCGCTTCGAACCCGCCGATCCCCAACACCTGGGGCCACTGAACTTCGGCCAGTCTCAGAATTGATCCGCACTGGCTCGACGTTCAAATACCCGTCTGCTCGCTGAGGCGCCGCCGCGTCATCGGGCCCAGGCGCAACTGTTCCATAAGGGCTTGCAGGCGGGAACTGTCAGGCGTATGGCGGCGGGCATCCGTGCAGGTCGGCGGCAAGGGCGCATCCACGGCGATGGTGGCCAATTGCCGTGACAGGCGCGCCAGATCCTGATGCTCGCGCAGACGTTTGGCGTGGGCCTTGGCTCCGCGCAGGCGCAGGAAGGGCAGTTCTTCCACGCGTTGCAGCAAGGCATCGAGAGAGCCGAAGTGTTCCAGCAGGGCGGCGGCGGTCTTGTTGCCGATCCCCGGCACGCCCGGGATATTGTCGCTGGCATCCCCGGCCAGACCGAGAAAATCGGCAATCTGATGGGCGTGCACGCCGTAGCGTGCCTTGACGCCGTTGGCGTTCCAGCGTTGCTGGCGGGCGTAGTCCCATTGAATGTCATTGGGGCCGAGCAATTGCGACAGGTCCTTGTCGGCCGAGATCAGGACGCCGGCATAGCCTTGTTCGCGCTGGCGCAGCAGCAGGCTGCCGATCAGGTCATCGGCCTCGTAACGGGTATCGGCCAGGGTGGCCAGGCCCATGGCCGAGGCCAGGCTCTGGCAGTAGGCGAACTGGCGCTTGAGGGATTCCGGGGCAGGCTCCCGGTTGGCCTTGTAGGCCGGATACAGGTCGTTGCGAAACGAGCTGTCCAGGGCTTCATCGAAGGCCAGGGCGATGTGCGTGGGATGTTCTTGTTCCAACAGATCGAGCAGGAAACGGGCAAAACCGTGGACCGCGTTGACCGGTTCCCCGTCGGCGTCAAGGAATTGCTCGGGTGCCAGCGCGTGCCAGGCGCGAAACACATACAGGCTGGCATCAACCAGGTACAGGCGCATGGAACTTATCCGGGCCAGGTCGAGACGTGTTCGCGCCAATCCGGCCGCCGCCGTTCCGGCGCGGTTTGGGTCGCCGTGCCCAGATGCACGAAGCCCACGATGCGTTCGTTTTCCGCCAGGCCCAGGTGTTGCAGTACGCCCGCATCGTAGGCGGCCCATCCGGTCAGCCATTGGGCTCCGAAACCCAGAGCCTGGGCGGCTTGCAGCAGGGTGAAACAGACCGTGCCGGCGCTGAGGATCTGTTCGATCACGGGCACCTTGGAGTGTTCGTGAAGGTGCGCGATCACGGTCAGGATCAGGGGGGCAAAATTGAAGCGATCTCGATCTTTTGCCAATCGCGCCGGGTTGCAGCCCGGGTCCAGATCCAGTGCCCGCTGCACCAGAAATTCCCCCAGCCTGGCTCGGGCTGCGCCTTCGATGAGCAGGATGCGCCACGGGGCAAGGCCGCCATGGTCGGGAACCCGCATGGCGACTTCCAGGATCTGTTCCAGTTGCGCAGGGTCCGGCCCGGGCGGACCCAACAGGCGGGATGGGGTGGAGCGACGATGGTGGAGGTAGTCGAGTCGTGGCATGTGCGGTAGTGATCGGGAGAGAAGCGGGAGGAGGTTCACAAACAGACCGGGTAGACTTGGCGTATAGTCTTTTACAAGGGAATCCGTGATCGGCAAGGCGTTGCCAGACTTAGGCTGGCTACAGACGAAACCGGAGCATCCACTATGACCGCGCCATCCACATCCGACAAGGTCGTCGATCTCAATGCCCGCGGTGCGGCTACGCGAGCGGACGCCAACCCGTTGCTGGTCAATGTGCGCACGCGCGCACTCAAGCGCTTGGGTGCCTTGGTCGCCGATGTTCTGGAAAAAACCGACGACACCCTGTTTGATTTTGCCCAGCGCGCGGACGGTTCGGTCAGCAACCAGGACTATTTCGACGCCATGCGCGAATTGCGCAAGCAGAAGCCGGTGATCGAAAGCCGCTACATGGAGCACCTCAATGCCGCTTTCGGGGCCTTGGAGCGGCGCAATCCGCTGGAAATCGACCTGGAACGCTCGCTGTCCGAATCGCGCGAGCTGAGCCTGGTGTCCGAAGACCAGCTCGAAGAGCAGCTTGGCACCAGCATGATCGCCAGTTCCTTGAGCCGTCACCTGGGGCCGATCCTGGGCCAGCTCAACTATCGCATGGGTATCGTGGCCGGGGTCGAGGAACTCGACGACAAGACCAATCCCCTGGCATCGGCGCATGTGGCCTATGCTTTCCGCTATGCCATGCAGCCGTGCGAGGTCACCACCCGCATCAAGGTCTTGCTGTTCAAGTTGTACGAACGCGAGATGAGCAACGGCCTGGCGGCACTGTACAACGAGATCAACCGGCTTTTGGTCGAAGCCGGGATTGCCCCGGAAATCAAGCCGACTTACGCCCGCTCGCCGCGCATGACGCGCAGCCCAGGCCGACAGAACGCACCCAGCCCGGATGATCCCGGCATGGAAGAAGGGGCGGAAGCCGCGCCGGGCGCTGCCATGGACGATGCCGCGCCTCAATATGGTGCGACGATGTCGACCCAGCGTTACGTTCCGACTCCGGAAACAGCGGCCGAACGCTCCATCTTTGCCAGCCTGCACGAGCTGCTCAGCGGCTATCGAAGGATCCAGGAACAGCAGGTCGCAAACCTGGGATCGGCAGCGGGTGTGCCGATGACTGCGGCGGCACCTGTCGACAGTGGCCCGCGCATGAGCGCCAACGAGGTGCTCTCTGTCCTGAGTCTGTTCCAGAACGAAATGCCGGCGGGGCTGAGCCAGGCGATCGGTGATCCCAATGCCTCCATTACCCAGCACCTCAAGCGGGAGTTGCAAAAAGGCGCCGCGCAATTGGGTTTGAATCCGAACTCGCGCATGACCATGGCCGACGAGGATTCCGTCGATCTGGTCGGCATGTTGTTCGATGTGATGCTGGACGAGCGCGACTTCAATCCCGATTCGCGCCAGATGATCAGCCGTTTGATCGTGCCTTTCGTCAAGGTCGCCATGCTGGATCGGCGCATGTTCCTGCAAAAGACCCACCCGGCTCGGCGCCTGCTCAATGCCCTGGCCGAAGCCTGCGAAGGCAACAATGGCGAGGCCCCGCAGGAACGCGAGCTGATGGCCCGGGTCGAGCGCACCATTGACCGGCTGGTGGCCGAATTCAACGAGGATATCGCGATCTTTGAAGCTCTCGAGCAGGAATTTCGCGAGTTCATCGACCAACACCGCCGCCGCGCCGCCCTGGCCGAAAAGCGCGCCACCGAAGCTCAGCGCGGCAAGGAACGCCTGGACCATGCCCGGACTGAGTCGCTCGACAGCCTGCGGGAAATCCTGGAACGCCATTCCGACCTGCCGCCAGGCATCGAAGCTTTCCTGCGCCGTTACTGGACCCACCACCTGACCCTGTGTGCCTTGCGTGATGATGACGATGACAGCGGCAGGCAAGCGGAAGCCAAGGCCGTGGGCGAACAGTTGGCAAGTCTGGCTCGCCTGGACAAGGTCGAAGATCGCAAGGCGCGTCTGGCGGCCTTGCAACCGCGTCTGGAACCGGTACTGGCCAGTGCCGGTTGCAATGGCACGGCAGCACGCGACGTATTGCAGTCGCTGCAACAGGC
>CAYRJS010000137.1:0-6818 GCA_964424535.1 uncultured Aquimonas sp. | reverse complement strand
CGTCGGGGACGTAGCCCCGACCTACCCCCGTTGCTTTTTGTAGGTCGCCCCTACGCGGGCGACGCATCCTTTTCTACGTGGCCGACAACTCGTGTACGGCATCGACCAGCACCTTGACGTGCTCGATCGGCACATCCGGGGTGATGCCGTGGCCGAGGTTGAAGACGTGGCCGGGGCCTTTGCCGTAGCTGTGCAACACCCGCTCGGCTTCGGCCCGGATGCGCTCGGGCGAGGTGCGCAAGACAGCCGGATCAAGATTGCCCTGCAACGCCACCTTGGTACCGGTACGGCGTCGAGCTTCGTCCAGGTCGATCAACCAGTCCACCCCGATGGCCTCGGCACCGGTGTTGGCCAGTTCGCCCAGATGCAGACCATTGCCCCGACCAAACAGGATCAAGGGCGTATGTTCATCAGCATCCGCGCGTGGCAGTTCCCGGGCGATGCGCTCCAGATACTGCAAGGAAAACTCACGGTAGGCATCCGGCGCCAGGATTCCACCCCAGGAATCAAAGACCTGCAAGGCCTGGGCGCCGGCCTGGCGCTGGGCTGCAAGGTAGGCAATGACGGCATGGGTGAGAACATCCAGCAAGCGGTGCAGGCTGGCGGGATCCTCGTACATCAAGGTCTTGATGCGGGCGAAATGGTTGCTGCTGCCGCCTTCGACCATGTAGCAGGCCAGGGTCCAGGGACTGCCGGAAAAACCGATCAAGGGCACCCGCCCGCCCAGTTCGCGCCGGATCAAGGACACCGCATCGGTGACATAACGCAGGTCCGTACCCATGTCGGGCACGGCCAGGCGATCGATATCGGCCGCGGTACGAAGTGGGCGTTCGAAGCGCGGACCTTCGCCCTCGGCAAAATACAGGCCCAGGCCCATGGCATCGGGGATGGTGAGGATGTCGGAAAACAGGATGGCGGCATCCAGCTCGAAGCGCGCCAACGGCTGCAAGGTGACCTCGCACGCCAGTTCCGGGGTTTTGGCCAGAGCCAGAAAGCTGCCAGCCCTGGCCCGCGTGGCCCGGTACTCGGGCAGATAACGCCCCGCCTGACGCATGATCCAGATCGGGGTGCAGTCAACGGGCTCACGCCGCAGCGCGCGCAAAAAACGGTCTTGCATCATGGGAAACTCACGAATCGGATGGGCCGGCCTGCAAGGCTTCAGGTGCCTTGTAGCCGCGTTTGGCGAAGCTGGTACGGGCGGCTTCAAAAGCCTCCAGCGCCAGCTCGCAACTGGGAAAAATCTCGCGACGCACCTGGCAGCGGCCACCGATCTGGCCGGTTTCCCGGACCAGTTCCCAACTGCCGATCAAATCCGCTGTCACTTCCATGCGGACATAGCGTGGGGCTACCGGGCCGGTGGCGGATTGCTGCATGAACAGGTGCATCCGCGTAGTTTAGCCGGGACCAGGAACCTGTGCGATACACATCCATCGGGAAGTCTCTGGCCAGGCTGGGCCTACTCGTCACCCCAGCGAAGAGCCTGCACTGGAACAACGGTGAAGACTGGCTCCGGCCTTCCTCAGGCGTAAGCAGGATCGTGCGCCGGGGTCAGTTCCAGGTACATGGTCAGGGTTTCTTCCGCCGTGCGCATATCGATGCCGCACATGGCCGGGTGCAGGGACTTATTGAAACTGGACCGGTGCAGGCGCATGCCGGCCTGATCGGCCAAGCGTTGCACGGTGGCGTGGTCGTACACGAAAGGCCCGACGCCGCGCATGCCGACGTTGAACACCTCGGCCGCGGTGCCGGTGAACAACGGGATACCCACATGCTTGTTCCAGATCGCCACCAGCCAATCGGGCTGCTCCAGATAGGCTTTGGCAAACCGCGCCAGATCTGGCGTCAACACCCGCACCACGCCACCGGGGCGCAGAATGCGCACACATTCGCGCAAAAAACCCACACACGCCTGCGGAGCAATCTGCGACAGCACTTCCTCGCAGAACAGGCAGTCCACGCTGGCATCCGGCCAAGGCAAGGGCTGGGTGATATCGGCCACGATATCCGGCTTCAGGGCCGGGTCGATATCCACGCTCAAAAACCCGTCCAACTGACGGGCACCGGCACCGATGCTCAATTTCATGCAGGCAGCCTTTGCTGGGGAACTATTGACGGAAACCGCGGATCAATCCTCGCCATCGCTTTCCGGCGGCACGATGGTGTAACCGCGCGCCTGCAAGGTGTCGAGAAAACTGTCCTGGCCAAGGATATTGCCCATCGGCAGCAAGGCAAAGCCGGTTTCGTGCTCGGCCAGAGTTTTTTCAGCCGCTTCCAGCCAGGCCTCGCGTATCTTTGCCGGGATATCGTCCAGACCTTGGGAATGGGCGAAATCGGCACCGGAAATGGCATCGGCGCAAGCCATGACCCAGCGCTGCCGATAATGCTCAGCCAGAGTATCGACATCCCCCATGGCCCAGGCATTGGCCATCTGCTGCACCTGCGGCAGGCGGAATTCGATCAGATCGAGAACCTCGGCAAAGCAGGCGGTATCGTCCATGCGCGTGGCGCGAAACTCGGCCAGGGCCTGCTTGGGCTCATCCAGGGTCAAGGCAAAACTGGAACTTTGCAGCGGCACCTTCTTTTTCTTGGCATACCGGCGCAAGACCTTGCTGGCGGCATCCCGATTCTGCAAACCCGCCGCATCCACGGCAGCCGAATACAGTTCCCAACCAGCGAAGAAGGGCCGGAATTTTTCCACCTTGCGATTGCGCGGCATATAGAGCGCCTTGAGCCGCTGCCAACGCGCCAAAAGCTCCGGCGGCAACAGTTCGGCCAGACGTTCCTTTTCCGGGTCCTTGCGCATGCCGATGAGCTTGGGCAGCAGGCCCAGGGTGGAAAAAAACCCGCCCTTGGCCTTGACCGTCATGCCCGGCGGCAACAACAGCATCGAAGCCGACGCCAGCCTGGCCTTGGCCTCATCGGCCTCCCAATCGATATCGCGCGGCAACGGGCTCAAGGTTCCAAACACCCACAGCACATGGCCGTTCTCGGCCTGCACCTGCCACAGCCCCGGACCGGGTACCGACCCGACCACAACGACCGGTTCCAGCATCGTCACGGCATCGGTCGATGGCTCGTCCGCCAGCGCGGGGACCGCGGCAAACACGATGGCAAGCAGCACTACTTGGAATAGACGGCGCATGGCGATCCAGAATCAGGCAAACCGCGTCAGTGTAGAGGCACCGGCTGAACCCAATCCGAGCATGCCAAGCTGAATCCAGCCGGCCGGGTTCTGCACGATTGTGTGTACTCTATGCAGGCACCGGCCAGGGGGCTGGCCACGACGAATTTCAAAGCAAACACCATGAATCTTTCCCAATGGCTGGACTACCAGCAATCCATCCACGCCAAGGGTGTGGAACTGGGCCTGGAGCGGGTGCGCGAAGTGGCGCAGCGCATGGGCCTGGGCAAACCGGCGCGCCGGGTGATCACGGTGGCCGGAACCAATGGCAAAGGCTCCACCGTGGCCTTTATCGAGGCCATCGCCCGTGCTGCCGGCCACCGCGTGGGCGCCTACACCTCGCCCCATCTGCGCCATTACCGCGAACGCATCCGCATCGATGGTGTTGAAGCCAGTGACGAAGCCCTGATCGCCGCGTTTGAAGCCGTCGAAGCTGCCCGGGGTGAAACTTCACTGACCTATTTCGAGTTCGGCACCCTCGCCGCACTCTGGCTGTTTGCCCGGGAACCGCTCGACCTGGCCGTGCTGGAAGTGGGCATGGGCGGACGCCTGGATGCCGTCAATCTCATCGATGCCGACGTCGCCGTGGTCACCACCATTGCCCTGGATCACACCGAATACCTGGGCCACGACCGGGAAACCATCGCCCGCGAAAAAGCCGGCATCCTGCGATCCGGCAAACCCGCCATCATCGGCGAACTGGACCCACCCGATACCCTGCTGCGCGAAGCCGAACGCATTGGCGCACCCATGCTGCGGGCCGCGCGCAATTATCGCTATCAGATCAACGAACACGACTGGACCTGGTTGTCCGATACCGAACAACTCACCCTGCCCTGGCCCGCCCTCAAAGCTCCGGCGCAACTGGCCAACGCCTCCAACGCCATCGCCGCCCTGCATGCCCTGGTACCAGCCTTGTCGATCCCGGCCGAAGCCATCGCCACCGGCGTGGCTCAAGCCACCGCGCCCGGACGCATGCAAATCATTCCCGGCCCGATCCAGATCGTGCTGGACGTGGCCCACAACCCGCAAGCCGCCCAACAACTGGCCGACTGGCTGGGCCGCAACCCCGTCAACGGCGCCACCTTGGCCGTATTCGCGGCCCTGGCCGACAAAGACGTCGCCAACGAAGTCGCCGCCCTGATGCCGCGTATCGACATCTGGAACCTGGCCGGCCTGACCAACCTCGGCGGCCGCAGCCAACCTGTAGAAACCCTGTGGCAAAAAGTCGGCGCCCTGCTCTCACGCTCCCTCTGCCAACGCCATCCCACCGTGGCCCAAGCCCTGGCCGAAGCCCAACGCAGCGCCCAAGCCGGCGACCGCATCGTCGTGTTCGGTTCATTTCATACGGTGGGTGAAGCCCTGGACCTGCTCTTGTAGGTCACCCCTACGCGGGCGACGGTTTCTGGTGTGGTAACCATCAAAACCAACGTCGGGGACGTAGCCCCGACCTACCACCGCCTTTTGTAACACCCCCGTCGAGGACATAACCCCGACCCACCCCACGCTTTTTGTAACACCCCCATCCCCGCTTTTGTAGGTCGCCCCTACGCGGGCGACGGTTTCGCTCGTTGACTTGACCAACTTGCAAGGCTAACCTGAAAAAATGAGCAAGATCATCAACGTGCATGAAGCCAAGACACAGCTCTCCCGCCTGCTGGACAAGGCTCATGCGGGTGAAGAAATCGTGTTGCATAAAGCCGGAAAACCCTACGCCCGCCTGGTTCCACTCAAACCCCCAAGCAAACGTAGCCTGGGATTCATGCCCGGAATAGTAGGCCCGGAGTTTTTCGAACCACTGCCGCAATCCGAGCTTGATGCCTGGAAAGGCAAATGAAGCTGCTGCTGGATACACACGCCTTTCTCTGGGCGGTGATGCAGCCAGCCAAATTATCGGCAAAAGTACGTCGACTGTTGGAATCGCCCAGCACGGAACTGATCGTAAGCGCTGCCTCGGCTTGGGAAATCGCCACGAAATACCGGTTGAAACGCCTTCCTGATGCCAAACCCATCCTTACTGACTTCGATGAAGTAATACGCAGGCTCGACGCAAAAATGATGGCGATCAGCCACACCCATGCACTGCACTCGGGTGGTTACCTGCAGGATCACGCGGACCCATTTGACCGGATACTGGCCGCACAATCCGAACTGGAGCGCATCCCACTCGTCAGCCGCGATGCAGCACTGCGACAATTTCCCGTTGAACTGGTGTGGTAACCACCAAGACCAACGTCGGGGACGTAGCCCCGACCTACCCCACGTTTTTTTGTAACACCCCCATCCCCGCTCTTGTAGGTCGCCCCTACGCGGGCGACGAATGCTTTGCCTGCCTGGCACGAGACAAAAGCTTCCGCTTACGAAGCAAGCGCTCTGTACGCATGACATGCAGGATAAAAACCTTCTGGCCATCGAAGCGGTAGAAAACCCGGCAAGGTGGCTCAACAATCTGACGATAGCGGGAACGCCCAAGCTCCCGTGGCCGACTGCCGCTCTCCGGGTGATCGGCCAATTGCCCCACATGATCGACGATGCGCTTGACGAGTTCAGAGGCAGCTACCGGATCCTCCAGTGCGATGTAGTCGGCGATGGCCTCAAGATCGCTCAAGGCCGGTTCTGTCCAGACTATTTCAGCCATCGAGCGAGGCGCTTCCTGGCTTGAGCGTGTGTCGCCACGCGGCCTTCGGCAATCGCCTGCTCACCCCGCGCGATGCCCTCAAGCACAGCCATGCGTTGCTGCATAAGCTGATAGCTCTCAACGTCCACAAGATACGCACTGGGCAGGCCATGCTGAGTGATCAGGATGGGCTCCTTGTCCCGCTCAAGGTCGGACAGAAGATCTGTGGCTTTACGCTTGAGGGTCGTGACGAGTTCGGTACGCATGAAGTGACACTACAGTATCACTCAGAAGATACGCAAGTACCCCGGAAGTTCTACGCCACCGATCGAAATCCATCAGTTCTTTTTGTAGGTCGCCCCTACGCGGGCGATGGTTTCTGGTGTGGTGACCACCAAAACCAACGTCGGGGACGTAGCCCCGACCTACCACCGCTTTTTGTAACACCACCCGTCGAGGACATAACCCCGATCTATCCACGTTTTTTGTAACCCCATCTTCTGAGTATGTCTTGAATACAAGACAATTACGTGATTAAATCATCTTTTGTCATGTATCCAGGACGGCTCTTGTGGCATTTCTTCCGATCCGCTCACTTGCGGACCTTGGCACTGCCGTGCGCGAGGCGCGGCGTGGACGAGGGCTCAAGGCAACCCATCTTGCCGCACAATCCGGCCGCAGCCGGGATCTTCTGCATCGACTGGAAACCGGAAGCGACGTCACCACCGGCGCACTTCTGGATGTGTTGAGCAGCATGGGCTACACCATTCGCCTGGAGCGACTGGGCCTGCCCACGCTGGACGAGATGCGCCAGCGCTTTGCCGATGATGATGACGATGACGATTGAAGCAGACATGGACGCACGCATCCGGCTACTGCAGGTGAACGTGGCAGGCCATCTTTCGGGGCAATTGCTGCAGCAATCCGGTTTTGAATACCGCTACCTTCAGCCCGATCCGGAGCAGCCTTCGGTTGGTCTGCTGATGCCGGCAACGCGATTGACCTGGCAGGATGGCGCAC
>CAYRJS010000136.1:0-6859 GCA_964424535.1 uncultured Aquimonas sp. | reverse complement strand
TTCCAGCTTTGCGGCCCAGGTACGTACCGCCTCGAAGTGCTCGGTGATGGCGCGGGCATCGGGGTGTTTCAGGGCCAGTCGCAGGGGAAAGCGGCTGTCATCGGTGAAGGCTTCGCGCAGCAACTCGCCGCGTTGCCACAATCGTTCGATGCGGTCCTTGAGTACTGTCGGTGTGGTCCAGGTGTTCGGCTGGCTCATGATGCGGGGGTATCGCCGGTCGAGGCGTGACCAGCGGCGGCCTTGTGGGCGCGGTAATCTTCGATGGTCAGATTGCGCACTTTCGAGGCTCGGCCATCCTCGTTGTAAACAAAACCCACGCTGGCCACGAACGGTTCGATGACATGGATCTTCTGCAGCGGGGTGACGATCAGCAGTTGCAGGTTGAGCTGGCGGAACAGGCTCAGGCCATATTGGGCGGATTCATCCGAGCCACGGCCAAAGGCTTCATCGATGACCACGAAGCGGAATGAGCGCGAACGCACCGCGCCCCATTCCAGGCCGAACTGGTAGGCCAGGCTGGCAGCCAGGATGGTGTAGGCCAGTTTTTCCTTCTGACCGCCGGATTTGCCGCCCGAATCGGAGTAGTGCTCGTGTTCGCTGCCGTCTTCGCGCCAGCGTTCGCTGGCCGCGAACAAGAACCAGTTGCGCACGTCGGTGACCTTGGCAGTCCAGCGCCGATCCTGGTCGGACAGGCCCTCACGGCCACGGAAACGATCGATCACGGTTTTGACGGCGAGAAAGCGGGCTTCCGAGTACGGAGTGTCTTCATCACCACTGAGCGCGCCTTCGGTACAGGCGCGCAGTTCTTGCTGGAAGTCGCGGATTTCCGCATCCGGACTGGGCTGGGATTCGAGCACGATGTAGCGCCCCGGGTTGTAGTCGATGGCAGTCAACGAGGCATTGATCTGGTCGATGCGCTCCTTGATGGTCTCGCGTTCGCGCGCCAATTGGGCATTGAAATTGGCGATTTCGTTGATGGTGTTGACGTTGAGCAACTCTTTGAAACGCGCCAGAAAACGCGGCAAATCGTCGCGCTGGAGTCCCTGCAGCAGTTTCTCGTACTCGAACAGAGCCTCCAGGCTGGCGTCGAATTCGGAGGATTCCAGGGCGAAGGATTCCTTGAAGGCGCTCATGGCCCGCACGATCTTTTCACCCAGACGCTTGAGGCGGGCATCCTGGCTGTCGATCTGGGTTTGCAGATAAGCGCGGACATCCTGTTCCCGGTTGTCGCACGATTCCACGCTCAGACTGTGCTCGCCCAGGGCTTCGTGGCGCAGGACTTCCAGTTGCTCAAACAGCTCGGTTGGGACTGGGTGGGCATTGGTCAGGGCTTGGGTCTGCTCCTGCAAAAGCTCGGCGTCACTGCGTTTTTGTTCGGCCTTGGCGCGACGTTCGCGGGCGGCGTTGAGTTCGTCTTCGGTGGCTGCCAGCGCCTGTTGCAATTCGTGCAGGCGGGCATTGAGCTCGCGCAATACATCCGAGGCCCGTTCCAGTTGCCGATGCTCGTCTTGCAGGCGGGCAATGATGCTGGCGACGCTGGCCCAGTCCAGATCATCAAAGTCGGTGAATTCCTGCAGGCGCGCCACCGCATCCTGGCGTGTGCGCACGACCTTGGCTTCGGCGTCCAGTTCGGCCAGCTTGGCGCCTATGCCGCCCAGACGGGATTCCAGGCGTCGACGTTGGTCTTCCAGGGTCGCGATCTTGGCCGTATTGCTCCAGCCCAGCACGTAGCGGCTGCGATCATCGAGGTGGTGGCGGTCATCTTTTTCGTGGCGGCCACCGGGTTCCTTGATCTGTCCGGCGCGGGTGATGGCGCGGGCTTCGCGACGAAATTGCTCGATGCGGGTACAGCAGGCAACGTCGAAGCGGCGCGCCAGTTCGGCCTCCAGCCAGGTGTAGAACGGTGAATCGGGCTTGATCGAGAGTTTGCGTACCAGGGAATCCGGGTGCAATTCGGTCCTGGGCGTGGATCGGCGCGTGCGCACATGGAAGTACACCAGACGTGCGCGCAGATCGGCCTGGTCAACCCAGCTGGCCACCGCCGGATAGTGGACATCGGGTACCAGCAGGGTCAGGCCGAAGCCATGCAGCAGGCGCTCGGCCGCGCCTTCCCAGTCGCGTTCGTCCTCGTGCACCTGGATCAGCTCGCCGGCAAAGGGCATGGTGTCCTCGTCCAGGCCCAGGGCCTGGCACAGGGCCGTGCGGATGCGAATCTGGCGGTCGTCGATATTGCTGCGGCGGCGCTTGAGGCTGTCGATCTCGGTGCTCAACTGCTCGTGATCTTCACGCCCCTGGCGTAGCAGCAGGGTGTGTTCGGTGATGTCGTTGCGCAGTTGCGATTCGCGATTATCCAGGTGCTCGCGTTCGCGTTGGAATTGCTGGCGCTGGTCCAGGAATCCGGCTTCATCGCCGGCGGGCGTCACCTCCAGTTTCGCTGTCAATTCGCGGTAGCGCGTGGCCCGCGCCTGGCGCTGGTCGCGCAGGATTTGGGCCTTGCTGATATCCGCAGTCAGGCGTTCGAGTCGATCCCCGCCGCTGGCGCTGATGGCGCGCTTGAGTTCGTCGATCTGGTCGATCTGTTCCAGCCGTTGACTGTCACGCCGACGTACCAGGGCATCGGCACGTTCCCATTCCTCGTCCAACAAGCCCAGGCGGTGGGCGAGCAGATTGAGCTTGTGACGGGCGAAGTGTCCCCGCAGCACATCCCGGCACTGGCGCAGGTTTTCGACTTGCGTTTGCCATTGGCCGTGCTGCTGGCCGTCGGTCACCAAAGGGGTCAGCAGTTCAACCTGGCGGCGGGCACGCAGCACGGTCTTGTGGGCGCGATCAAGGTCGTCGAAGTGGCCGATCAGGGCCTGGATGCGGGGCGCCACCTCAAATGGTTCCAGCATGTGCCCGCGCACGAAATCGGTGAGGTTGCCCACCGACTTCATCGATACGGTCTGATGGAACAGGTCCAGTGCTTGCTCGTTCTCGATCCCGAAACGACGCCGGAACCAGGCCGCGTAGGGCGGGAAAGTGTCGTTGAGTTCGACTTCGGCCTGGCGCAGGCGTTTGCGCAAATTGGCGATGTCCTTGCCGAAGCCGGAAAAATCCTGGGTGATGCTCAAGGCGCGCTCGGCGCAGACGTAAAACCGCGCCGGCTGGCCTTGCGGATCTTTCAGCCAGAATACCTGGGCCAGGGTCACGGTCTGATCATAGCCGGCGTTGTGGAAAACCCCGAGCAGGACCGAGTAGCTGCCGGGCCCGCGCAGGGCTACCGGGCGGGCCGCGCCGGTGATTTCGTTGCGTTCGGATTTGTAATGGCCCAGCACGTAGGAGCGCAGGCTGCGTTCGCGGCTGTCGGCCCCGGCGGCTTTGTTGTAGGCGACCCGGTTGGCCGGGATCAGCAGCGTGGTGATGGCATCGACCAGGGTGGATTTGCCTGAGCCGATATCGCCGGTCAAAAGGGCATTGCGACCCTCCGGCTGCAGGCCCCAGACCTGGCGATCGAAGGTGCCCCAGTTGAGCACTTCCAGACGCATCAGGCGAAAGCCGGAGAGGGCGTCGTCGGTAACGAAACTCAGTTCCAGTTCGGCAGGTTCAGGCATCTCGGTCGACCTTGCTGTCCGGGCTCAGGGCTAGCCGATAATCGCCCAGGCGGGCTTCGAAATCGGCCAGCCACTGGGCATCGACAAAGGCCTTGAGGATGCGTCGCACTTCATAATGGGCGGGCCCGCCAGTGCGCCCGCCCGTCGGTTTGAGTCGATGCAGAAAGCCCAGTTCCACGACCTTGTTGATATGGGTTTCCAGCTGGTCGACCAGCCGCGCTTCGTTCGGGCCATCGGGCAGGAACACGCGGACCAGCTCGACGATGTCATCACGCGACAGGACCAGGCGGGTATCGCCGCCACCGGCATCGAATTCGGCCAGCTTCTTGCGCATTAACGCCAGCAACAAGCTGACTGGATAGGATAGTGGCCGGCGCGCAATCAGACGCGGCAAGTGCGGAGCAGGATCATCGGCGGGTGGTTCAGGGCGGCTTTTCAGATAGGCATAACCCTCGGCTTCGTCCAGGATCAAGTCCAGATCCAGCACCCGCACGTAATCGCGCACGGGTGCCTGCAAGTGCATCAGGCTGGCCCAGAGGCGTTCATCGGCATCGCGGTATTGCACGCCCTTGAACAGGCCGATCAGGACGTTGGACAGATCGGACGAGGTCGGGCGGGGATCGATATCGTTGCTCATGCCGGGTCAGGATTTTGTCGCGCTGGGGCGTTGCGCATGAAGATGATCCGTGGCAGATGGGCTTGTCGCTCGATCACCTGGCCTTCGTGATCCTGGATCGACCAGTGCACGGATTCGGACAAGGTTTCATCCACTACGGCAGCAAATTCCTCGCTCCCCAGTTGCAGGTAGGTCACCAGTTCCGCCAGTCCCAGTTCCAGGGGTTGGCTTTCGAGCAGTTCTTTCAGGCTGATTTGCCCGCGGGTCTGCAGGCACTGGCGAATATGCCGCTGCAGGCGGGCCTTGTCCACGACCACCTGTGCAAACAGGGCGCTGGTATCAAGGTCCGGATCGCCTGCTTCCAGGATCAGGCCCTCGATCGTGATCGCGGGTTTGGGGTTGAACAAGGGGCGCTCCAGCGGCAGTTCCAGGTTTGGACGAGCTTCGTCGATGACCATGAACGAGCCGCCCGGTGGCGTCTGGCGCAGGCCCAAGGCCTTGGTTTCGATGCCGCGCAGGATATCCATGATGCGCCGATTCTCCAGCCAGGCCCGGTCATCCAGAAAGCGCCGCAATTGCTGTGACAGGGCGGCCACGGTGCGCTGGGTATGGTCACCGGCTTCCATCCAGTCGTAATGGATGCGACGGGTGCGTGGATCGGGAGCAGTGGCGCGGATCGGCTCCAGTTGCAGGGCGTGGTCGAGCAACTGGCTCAGGGTTTCCTGACGCTGGCTGGAGAGCAAAAAGTCCCAGAAGGCCCGAAAACTGCGGCCCTGATCGGAATCGGCGATGGCGTCGCGCTCGCCCATGATCTCTTCCAGCAATTCGCCCTTGCCACCCTCCCACAGGGCGATGCGCTCGCGCACCCGGCGATCAAGCTGGCGAAAGTTGTGCTCCACTTCGCGAAAATCGGCCAACAGCTCGCGCGCGCCCTGGAGGAACTGCTGAAAGCGCTCGCGCAGGGCGGTGTCATCCAGCAAGGGCAGTTCGCCATCCTGGATGCGGGCTATCTGGGCATCGATGCGCGCGCGTTGTTGCTGCAAATCGGCGATCTGGCGTTCCGGATCAGTCTCGCTGCCGGCCTGGATCTGCTGCAGCAGGTGAAACAGGGTCAACAGGCGCGACTCGGTACCCACGAACTGACGTTCGCCCAGTTGCTTCAGCCAGGCGATGGCCTTTTCCGTGGCTGGGGTCAGATCGAACTGGGCCTCGTCGGTACCGGTCTGGTAGAACTTGCGTAGCCAGCCCTTGTCGGGTGTGGCCCAATCATTGAGGTACTCCATGGCCGCCTTGGGAAAGGCCGACTCGCCCGCCTGCAGGCGCAGGGCGTAGAGCGTGTCATCCAGGGCTTCGGCCAGATCGGCAGCCGCCATGACCCGCACGTTGGCGGATACGAAGACCCGATCCAGAAAGCTGGCAACCAGGGCGACGTGATCCGAGCGCAGCAAGCGCCAGGCCGGGTGGCGCTTGCGCAAGGTGTCGAGGTTTGAATAGTCCAGTGTCATCCCGGTAGTCGGGTACAACCTGCTCCGTGTAGGTCGGCCCTACGTGGCCGACGTCATATCCTCAGTGCATATGCACGATGGGCTGGAAATCCGGGTCGTTGAAGTGTTCGCCGTAGGCTGTCAGGGCGCCGAAGATGACATGGGCGCCGTCTTTGCGGGTGGCGGTTTCGCTGTCTCCGGCCATTTGCGTGGCGCCGTTCAACAGTTGCCCCAGCACGATATGCAACTGGGCGTCGGCGTCAGCCGGCAACTGGCAGTTGGCGACCATGTTGGCCACTTGCGCCCGGACCTGGTTTGCCAGCTCAGTGAAATCGTCATCGGGCAGGGTGCCAGCGTGGATGCCTGGATGGGCGTCGGTCATGGCGCTGCGAATCTGGCCCATGGCGGCGCGCAGGGGAGCATCGGTTTGCCATTTTTCGCCGTTGTTGAGCTGCAGACTGGTGGTGGCCATATCGTGGCCGTGCTCATGCTCGTGTTCATGGGCCAGCAGCGGGTTAGTTGCGAGCGCCAGCGAGACCAGGGCGGCAAGGAACAAGGGGCGTGGATTCATGGGCTTATTTTCCGCAAGAGAGAGTGAATGGGCTCGATTATCGGCAATCCGCGGATTTTTCGCGACCTTGGACGCGTGCCATCGGTGCTCCATTGGGCGTCTGGTTATGAATCGCAACCCTGGGTCTTGCCCGGGGTTGTTGTCACGCAGTCGAAGTGATATCCAGGCCGATGCCGCGCAGATAGGCTTCGATAGCCACCTGGGCGGTGGCTTCCAGATCAAAGCTGCGATCCAGCAGCCAGCTGTAGATCAAGCCCTGCACCAGAGCATGGATGCCGTGGGCCAGCTGGATGGCGGAAGCGGGCAGGGTGATGCCGCGTCGTTGTGCGGCCTGTTCGAACACCTTGCGCTCACATTCGGCGTGGAACCGGTGGACCTGGATATGACGTTCCACGACCGGGTTCATTTCCTCGTTGTGTTCCACCTTCTGCATGGCGATCTGCAACACCCGCCGGGTCTGGGCGTCGTACACGATCTGGTGCAGGGCCTTTTGCAGATGCGTGACCCAGGCGGCGAGCAAGTCGCCATCCTCATCTTTCAGCGAGTTCCAGTCGGCATCCAGGGGTGAGGTGACCCGTTCCAGCATGGCGCTGAACAG
>CAYRJS010000135.1:2608-6975 GCA_964424535.1 uncultured Aquimonas sp. | reverse complement strand
TACCGTATAATCAAACAGTTGCAAATGATTTGCTGGTTGAGGGCACGGAAACAGGTAAACGTGTAGCTTTGCTGTGTGAAATAGTGCAGCACAACAGTTGTATCTCCCAGCCGCGTGTGCTACTTACTGTACTCGTTCGCAGCCCCCGGACACGGGACTGGAACCAACATGAAAATCCCATCCATCCACCCTCGAAGCTGCAAGCAATAATCCGACATAATTTTGCTATAACAACAACTTAGGAGATCTGCCCATGCGTACGGAAATGATTCAACAAGTTCTGAGTGAGTTGCAGAGTTCATCGGCCGACGTCGAAGCATCGGCCCTGATCTCGACTGATGGTTTGATGATTGCTTCTGTCCTGCCTGCCAGCATGGACGAGGACCGAGTCGGCGCGATGTCCGCCGCCATGTTGTCCCTGGGTGGCCGCGCCGCCAGCGAACTGGCGCGAGGTACGCTGGAACGGGTGCTGTTGCAGGGTGAACGGGGTTATGTGGTCATGAGTGCGTCTGGCGAAGGCGCGGTGCTGACGGTACTTGCCAAGCAGAATGCCAAGTTGGGGCTGCTGTTTCTCGACATGAAGCGTGCGGCACAAGAATTGGCCAAACTGATCTGAGGAGGAACCGCTCATGGCATTCCCGAATATGCAGTTCGCTCCGGATGCAACCCAAGAGCACCACATGGCTTTTTACGGTGGCACGGAACGCACTGTCCGTGTCAGCCAGCGTGAACGGCCCTATCCGAAAGGACGCTTGATCGTCTCGCGAACCAATCTTGAGGGCGTCATCACCCATTGCAACCACGCATTCGTGGAAATCTCGGGGTATGAGCGCGATGAACTCATCGGCCAGCCGCATTGTGTCCTGCGCCACCCTGACATCCCTCATGCCGTATACGTTGACCTCTGGCAAACCATTCAACGCGGCGAGAAGTGGCACGGAGCGCTCAAGAACCTTTGCAAGGATGGATCTCATTATTGGGTCTATGCCACTGTCATCCCCAACGTGCGAGACGGCAAGGTAACCGGCTACGCCTCGGTACGACGCGAGGCATCACGACGCAAGATCAATGAGGCCGAAGCACTCTTCAAGCAAGGTCGCGCAGAAGAAGGAACTGCATCATGACCCTGAATTTCGTGATTGCACCGGATTTTCCACCGGAACGCTTTGGCGGCTGGCACATGCTCAACACTTTGTTGCAAAAGTCCACGGGGCTCGGAATCCGTTTGCTGACCCCCGCCAGCCATGATGAGCAGCGTGCGCTCATCGAACAGGGCTCTGTCGACATCATGTTTGCCAACCCATTCGACAGCGCCCCCCTTGTGCGGAAAAAAGGCTACCGTGCCTTTGCCAGGCCGATCAGCAAATCCAATGAAATGGTCATCGTCACGGGTGAAAAATCGACCTACAAGGAAGTCGAGGACCTCAAGCCTGGCTGTCGCATCGCCGTGACCGACAACAAGGATGTGAAGCTCATCGGTTTGCGCCTGCTGGAGCCGGCCGACCTGACCGAATCCGATGTCCAGTGGCTACCTGTGGACAGCTACCAAGCCGCAGCTCGGGCCGCAATCAAGGGTGAGGTCGAGGCGAGCTTCTTTCTGGCCGACGCCTACCACTCACTGAGCAAGCTGACCCACTCGCAGTTGCGGGTGCTGGTCGAAAGTCACATCGCCGACATCAGTCATGTTTTCCTGGGCAGCCCGGGCGCGGCGGAACAGGTTCCAGCGATTCGTGATGCATTGCTGGCAATGACCGGGGCCGGCTCGGGCCAATCGACACTCGATGAGCTCGGGTTCAATGCAGGCTTCGAGGCCATCGATGAGGAAAGCATGGAGTTCATGATTGACCTGATGGAGACGTTGCTCGACTGAAGTCAAGGCGCACTTCGCGACAACAGCATCGGCACTCGATAGTGCACATGACCTGTCCAGGTTGCTGTTTTGCCAGCCCCCTGGGGGCTGGCAAGGAGGGGTCCATTCGCTTTCTTGAGGATCCGTTGCCCAGCGCCATGACCATGAAAGGAGCCACTGTTGAGCCCACGCGAGCATATGAACTCGACCCAAGCCACACGCAGGGCCTTTCGGCTGGCCACGCGCAGCACACTGAAAGACAGGAACGACCTGCAGGCGCACATCAATCGGATTCAGGCTGCTCGAAAAATGCCGGGAGCCGACCCCTTGCAGGCTGCGCTGATTGACATGCTGTGCAGCTTGCCTCCAGTTGAAACACCCTTGGGTGACCTGCTTTCCGATGCCGAGATCAAAGCAAAACTGATCACACATGTCCGTGATGCGCTGCTGAACCAGGCTGACAGTACAGTCGCGCTGCCTCACATCCACCCGTTCGCCACGCGCTGGTGCGTCGTGGCGATTCCGTCGTGCAACGTACCCGAGCGCGCCCGCTTGAGCAACGTGGATGATTCGCGCGCGCTTGCCGCCGATGCCATCGCGCATGCAACCGCCGGCCAGCAGGAGGAGGCCCAGCGCTTCCTGTCTCACTGCCTGGGGGCGCACGACACCCTTGCCTTCATGCTTGCCTTCTCCTCGCTGTCCCGTTCTGGAACGGTTCTCTCGCAAGAGTGGCACGATGCAATGCGCCAGCTCAGTGGAAGGAGGCACGCATGACCACTCTCATCATCATCGGCTCGAAGGAGCACGAAGCGGCAGCCATCGAAGTTTTGTGCCGCATGCACTGGAAGGATCTGACCTGTTCAACCCACAAGCCTGGCCTGTTCTCACGCTCTGCACCCTCAGGGGCACCCGCGAGCCAATACCAATACGCAGTCGTCGACCTGCCCGGGCTCGGCATGGCGAACTACACTGCGGACAACGAAAAGCGCATCTTTGCCGATCTCGGTGGCCGGGCGACCATCATGGTCATTCCGAGTCATGGCGGCGGTTGGGAAGCTGCCAACCCGCCCAGCGGGCAACGCATCATCTGGCTGAAGAAGCCGCTAAAGAGCCTCGCGCTGCGCGAGGCCATCCAGCAACTTACCCAGTCCGACAACCCAGAGGGCAAGGCGGCTGGTGTCGGCGCCCAAGCGAACAATCAGCACCTCGCTTCATCGAGCCCCTCAGCATCAGGGGCACACCATTCGAAATCAATCCAGCTGTTGCTGGGCACTTTCCCCACCTTGCGGTCCGACAAGGCGACCATTCTGATCCAGAAGCTGGCGACCACACGCGGACCAGTCAACGTCCCCGTAGGATCAGCCACTTGGGTGGTAGATTACTCAGCCGGATGGCTGGCTACCAACCTGCGACAATCGAGTACTTTGCTGCACATCCTCAGGCAACATATCGCTACGGAAAACATCGATCTGGGAAACTGGTCGATCACCGAGACCAAGGCCTTCGTGAATCAACTGGAGGCACGGCTCAGCGATGTTCGCAAGCCACTGGCTTCGTTCCTGTGGGACTTCGTCGCCTGCATGACCCGCGACCTGAACCTGGATACGAAAGAAAACCTCTACATCAAACTGCACTATTTACCGAATTTCACGGTCATCGAACAAGCGGACCCGATTGATCTGCGACTGGCTGCAATCTGCACAAAATCACCCCAGTCACTGCGTACTCTTTGTGCGTTTTTTCCAGGTCAGAGCACCAGGGTCTTCCGATTTGTTGCACTGTGCATCCTGTCTGGCATTGGCACCCTCAGCACGGCTGTCACTCACACAGCGGCTGATCCCAACCGCACAGCCAACGCAGCGATGACCACAGAGCGCCGCAGCTTCCTGAGAAAGCTGCTGGACAAACTATCTTAGGGCACTGTTCATGGCCATCAATTACAAACTCGTTTTCGCGGGCCCGGTTGGTGCGGGCAAGACCACTGCCATTCAATCACTATCCGAGATAGATGTGGTCAACACCGATGTTGCCACGTCTGACGAGGTACGCGCCTTCAAGAAGAGCACGACCGTTGCACTCGACTATGGGCTGATGAAACTGGACGATGGAACAAATGTTCGCCTCTACGGCGCACCCGGGCAAAAGCGCTTCGACTTCATGTGGGATATCCTGACCGAGAATGCTCTCGGGCTGGTTCTGATGCTCAAGGGCAGCGCGGCAGACCCAATCGCCGACCTGCGCATGTACGTCGGAGAATTCCGTGACTTCATCGATATGACTGCCCTGGTTGTAGGCATCACCCACACCGACATTTCCGGTTGGGAGATTCGCACTCGTATCATGGACGAGATGCGGCAACTTGGCCTACATCCGACATGAGCTCATCGCCCGGCGATGGGCGCGGGCGCATCAGCTGCGTTCGGTTCCCGTAGTGCGCTGCGCTGCAGTTTGCCCGACGCGGTGTGCGGCAGCTGCTCGACGAAGTGCACCTCGGTCGGGCACTTGTAGGCGGCCAGAC
>CAYRJS010000135.1:0-2598 GCA_964424535.1 uncultured Aquimonas sp. | reverse complement strand
GACCCATTCGACGATCACGCACAATGACTGAAATCCTGACATGATTGCAATGAAAGACAGACCACCATCGCAACGCGGGTATTGCACCAACCACGGAGCATCACTGCATCACGTTGCAGCCGAATGGAGATTGACCCGACTTTCAATGAACTTCCATAAAAAATCCTGACACTCTGCTCTGCCTCACCCCAATCGGCACCTTTCATGCCCACATCCATACCCAACGCACGCCCGATGTGGAACGAGCAGCGTTGCAGCTACTGATGCCGAACGGGCCACTGTTGAGCACAAAAGAGTGGCTGGCCCATCCCGATGTGGATGAGGAACTGTTGGCCAAAGCCCGGCAAAACCACTGGATCGAGACGGTTTCCTACACGGTACTCCCCCCCGAAGCCCAGATGGATTACTACCTCCCCTACGCCATCGCCGGATTGTCAGCACAGCGCATGGCAGTCCTCGCATCCGAGGACGGTTTCTGTCTGGCCCGGGCCGGTTATCCGGTTGCCGAATCGGATGCGCTGGCTGCAATGGCGGCCGACCTCTCCGATTTCATGCAGCGCCAGCGCCATCGCGGATGGTATGGAGCCGGCAACTCCATCGCGTTCCATGATGATATGAACATGTTGTTACCCTCCACCAGCCTGTACTTGCTTTGGGTTGACAGCGTGGGCTACTGGCTGATCCTGGGTGGCGAGCCACTGCTCAATAATCGGGCATTGGTCGATGTCGTATGGCGCTTGCACGTGGCAAAGTTCAATGTCGATCAATGACCTTCACGATGAATGCATCGGAGCTCACATAGATCGCCTCGACAGATTACTGGATATGGGTAGAGAACCAAACATCCTGATGCACCATCAGGCCCGATCATCACCCTCGCCAGCGATGATCGCACCACACATGAATCCAGTCCAGGTATAGTGCTCACCGAATCCGGAAGGATCGCCCTCTGGAAGGATCGCCCTCGTGCGGGATGATTTTCATTCCGGTATAGTGACCGACACGCTGGGCAAGCTGACGACATTTCCAGGCTCAACAACCGCGATCAGGTTGAACTGGTCAATGCCCAGGAACGCATCAACGCCATCCTGATCGACAACGAAGCGGATCGGCTGGTCTGCAAGCTGGAGAGCAAGGTGGGCACCCGCATGAAGACCAAGCGCTGCCTGACAGTCCAGGAATGGGCGATGGTGCAGGGCGAAACCGACCGCGCCATACATTTCATGCGTGGTGTCGGTGCTCTGGAACCATCCGGGGAAACAGTGGTAGGCCCGTGACTCCCAGGAAGGTGCGGGCGGAGCGGTACCCCCGCAAATCCGGCTCTGACTTCAAGGTCGGATCACTCATGAGGCGTGCCGCAACTCGCGCGGCCGCCAGCCCAGCATGAGCAGCACCACACCGTAGCTCAGCGCACCGGCGGCGATGGTGCCAAACAGCCAGGTCCAGCGCAGCACGCCATGCAGTTCGCGCCAGTGCCACGGGCCCTGGCGCAGCAGCAGCAGCACCGTCACCATCGCGGCCACCGCGAGCACGATGCGGGCCAGCGCCCACGAAACCGTTGCCGCCAGCGCGTCCTTGCGCGCCTTGCTTGCGGGCCTGTCACCCGAGGCCCGCAGACCGCTGCGCGTTGCTGCCGATATCCCGGTGGCACGCCAGCGTTTTGATGTGATGGTGGCAGCCGCCCTGAACACTCCCGAGCGGACGGCGGCACTTGAACATGTCGCATGCCACGAATACCGGGATGATGGGGTGCCGAGGCTGCAACTGACGCCACCCAGCCCGGTTCGCGGCGCGATCATGCATATCCACGGCGGCGGCTGGTGCCTGGGAAGCGCCCGAACCCTGGCCCCTGCCCTGGCGCGCCTGGCCCTGGACACGAACACTTGCGTGGTCAGCATCGATTACCGCCTGGCACCCGAACATCCGCATCCCGCCGCACTGGAGGATTGCCATCGGGCAAGCCGGGCGATCCTGACGCGCCTCGCCGCTGAGCATGCGCTCAAACCTGATCAGGTCCTTCTTGCCGGCGAATCCGCCGGCGCGCACCTGGCCCTGCTGACACTGCCCGGTTTGCGCGATGAGGGCATCGCCCTGGCCGGAGTCATGCTCACTTACGGCCTGTTCGATCTTTCCAACACCCGACCAAGCCGGACACGAGCCGATGGCCTGCCACTGCTGGACGGGGACACCTGTGGTTTTTTCACCCGCACCTTCCTCGGCGATCACGACACGATGGACAGCTCGGTCTCACCGTGGCTGTTGTCATCAAGCGAACTCGCCGGCCTGCCACCCGCCCTGTTTGCCGTGGGCACACTCGATCCCTTGTTCGATGATTCGGTCGGCATGCACCAGCACTGGCTCGTCGCCGGCAACACCTCCCACCTGATCGAATACGAAACCGCACCCCACGCCTTCGACCTGTGGCCAATCCCCGAAGCCGAGCACCTGGCCCAAGCCCAGTGCCAATTCATTGCCGCGCACATGGCTTGACCGGGCCATCGTTCACCCCGCCAACAACTTCGCCGCTTCCTCGGCCATCTGGGTCACGCAGGTTTCCATCTGGGCTTTGCGGGTGCGGAAGCTGAGGACGCAGACGCG
>CAYRJS010000134.1:0-7011 GCA_964424535.1 uncultured Aquimonas sp. | reverse complement strand
CGGCGTTTCCTGCCTTTTTTCGTGACCCAGGCGTTGGGGGCGTTCAATGACAATGTCTTCAAGAACGCCCTGATCATCCTGGTCACTTTTCATATCGCCGGCCTGTCGAGCGCCGATATCGATTTTTATTCCAACCTCGCTGCCGGCCTGTTCATCCTGCCGTTCTTCCTGTTTTCGGCCAATGCCGGGCAGTGGGCGGAAAAGTACGAGAAGGCGCGTTCGATCCGCTGGATCAAGCTCGCCGAGATCGTGCTGATGGCGCTGGCCGGGGTCGGTTTTTGGCTGCAGTCACTGCCTTTTCTGCTGGGCGTGCTGTTTTTGATGGGCACGCAAAGTGCCCTGTTCGGGCCGTTGAAATATTCCATCCTGCCGCAGGCTCTGCGTCCGGATGAATTGGTCGGCGGCAATGCTCTGGTGGAAGCGGGCACCTTTCTGACCATCCTGTTGGGCACCTTTGCCGGAGGCGCCCTGATGGGCTTTGCCGCTGGCACCACGCTGGTGACCGGCACCGTCATCGCCATCGCCGTGGTCGGCTGGCTGACTTCGCGCGCCATTCCGCCAGCAGCTGCGACCGCGCCGGATCTGAAGCTCAACTGGAACCCGGTCAGCGAAACCTGGCACAACCTGCGCTTCCTCGGTGGTCACCGGGCGGTGCTCAACTCGGTGTTGGGCATCAGCTGGTTCTGGTTCTTCGGCTCCATCTTCATCGCCCAATTGCCCAACTACACCAAGCTGTATCTGGGCGGCGACCAGAGTGTGGCGCCGCTGGTGCTGATGCTGTTCGCGCTGGGTATCGGCGTGGGTTCGCTGTTGTGCGAAGTGCTGTCGCGGCGCACGGTGGAAATCGGCCTGGTGCCGCTGGGTGCATTGGGCATGACCGTGTTCGGAGTGGATCTGTATTTCGCCCGGCCTGAAGCGGCTCAGGTCATCGGTCTGACCTGGCAGCAGTTTCTGGCGGCCCCGGGCAATGCCCGCATCTGCATCGACTTGCTGTTGATCGGTCTGTCCGGCGGTTTCTTCACCGTGCCGCTATATGCCTTGATCCAGCAACGCACCCCGCGCGAGCGCCTGTCGCGGGTGATCGCGGCCAACAACATCTTGAATGCGGCCTTCATGGTGACGGCGGCCATCCTCGCCATTGCCCTGTTGCAAACGGGCATGACTATCCCGCAACTGCTGCTGGCTGCGGCCATCCTCAACGCCATGGTGGCGATCTACATCTTTACCCTGGTGCCCGAATTCATCGCCCGCTTCGTGGCCTGGCTGCTGGCCAAGGCGCTGTACCGGTTGCAGGTGGAAGGGCTCGACAACATCCCGCTGGAAGGCCCGGCGGTACTGGTGTGCAACCACGTCAGCTACATGGATGCCGTTCTGGTTCTGGGCGCGATTCCACGCCCGACCCGGTTCGTGATGTATTACAAGATCTTTGATCTGCCGGGCATGAACATCGTGTTTCGTGCCGCGCGCGCCATTCCGATCGCCGGTTCAAAGGAAGACCCCGAACTGATGGAGCGAGCCTTCGAAGAAATCAACGCGGCCTTGGACGAGGGCGAGCTGGTGTGCATCTTCCCTGAAGGCGCACTCACTCGCGATGGTGAGATCTCGACCTTCCGTCCCGGGGTCGAGCGCATCCTTGAAAGCCGGCCCGTACCCGTGATTCCCATGGCCCTGCGTGGCATGTGGGAAAGCATGTGGAGTCGACGCGATTCACGCTTGCACCGGATGCGCCTGCCACGCCGTTTCCGGGCGCCGGTATCCCTGGTCATTGACGCCCCCATGCCGCCGGAAGAGGCTCACGCTACGGCGCTGGAGGCGCAAGTACGAATGCTGCGCGGGAACGCGCGCTAAGACAATACGATCACGCCCCCGGGCCCGGCAACAGGCCCGGGGGCGTTTCTCAGGTTCGATTCAAAGCTCGATGCTGCGCACCGGCAGGCGGATGCGTTCGCCCGGATCCTCGGCTACACGAGCTTCGTGGCTCGCACCGCCATAGCTGTAGACGATGTCGTAGGCCACGATTTCCAAGGTCGGATCATTGACCGTTTCGCATTGATGCTCAATCCGGGTTTCGGTGCGCTTGGACTGCTGACCTTCCTGGATCTTGCGCCCAGCCATGCCGCCGCCAATGGCACCGGCGATACGGGCCGCATCACGACCGTGCCCCTTGCCCACCTGGCTACCGACCACGGCACCAGCCACCGCGCCAATCACGGTTCCGGCAACCTTGTTCTCGTCTTTCGGAGTGGCCTGATAGACGACCTCAACGTCACGACAAACTTCCTGCGGGTTATCCACCGAACGCCGTACCGGGGTCACGCTGATGACCTGGGCATACGGTTCGGCGGCGGGAGCAGGTGGCGCCTTGGGTGTAGGCGGTGCAGGCGGAGCAGCCGGGGCAGGTGGTGTGGCTGGCGGAGCCGGTGGCGTTGGCGGAGCGACAGGCTCAGGTGCCAACGGGGCTTCTGATTGCGCCGCCAGAGTTTCGGCTTGAACCGGATTTTCCCCGGCTGATCCGGCCTCCGCCGGTACGGCATCGGTCGCAGCGATTTCATGGGGTGGCGTAGTCGGGGCCGAATTGGCATCACTGCCACTCGAGGCCGAAGGTTGGCACGCACTGAGTGCCAGGCTCACACCCAACAGCATGGCCGGGAAAAGACAAATTTTCTGGAGTTGATTCATGACATTCTCCTTTGCAACAACAAGATTCAGGACCATTGCCCGGTTTCATTCAACGTGTATGCGTATACCCCAAACCGGATGAGACCCATACCAAGACATTAGACCGCCGATCCTGAACCGCAAGACCCGCAAGCATCCACCCGTTATCGAATGGTTCTGCTTGTGGCGTGCGAAAATGACGCCCCTTTCGCTTCCGCAACACCCCTTGACGGCATGGCTTTTGATGCGTTTTTCCTGATTTTGCTGATGTTGGCTTTGGGGGTTCTGTGCGCACGCACCCGCTTGTTCGATGACAATGCGGCCGAGGTGCTGAATCAGTTCGCGCTGTATATCTGCCTGTCGGCGGCGGTGTTGCGTTACGGCTCCAAGCTTGAACTGGGTTCCCAGATCCTGCTGATCGCCGCCGTACCCTGGGCGCTGCTGCTGGCCGCCGTGGGCATGGTTCTGGGATTGCAGCGGCTGTTTCATTGGAACCGGGAGATCACTGCCGTCCTGCTGCTGGCAATTCCCCTGGGCAACACCTCCTACTTGGGCTACCCCTTGGTGCAGGCGATGCGGGGTGAGGCGGCCTTGCCGTATGCGGTGATCTACGACCAGTTCGGTGCCTTTTTGATCCTGTCCACCTATGGCCTGCTGGTGCTGGCGCGCGCCAGTGGCGAAAGCCGGCCAACGCCTGGGCAATTGCTGCGGCGTATTCTGGGTTTTCCCCCTTTCATCGCCCTGTTGCTGGCCTTGACGATCTTTCCGGCGCATCCGCCAGCGGCTCTGGATGGCGTGCTGCAACGTCTGTCCGATGCCCTGTTGCCGATCGTGGCCCTGGCGGTCGGTTTGCAGCTCAAGCTACGCCTGCCCCGGCATGCCCTGGGAGCACTGGGATTGGGCCTGGGTTTGAAACTGGTGGTGATGCCACTTTTGGCCCTGGTCCTGGTTCTGATCCTGGGCATGCCCACACCGATGGCCGATGCCGTGGTCCTGGAAACGGCGATGCCGACCATGATCACCGCCGCTGCCCTGGCCATTTCCCATCGCCTGGCGCCCACCTTTGCCGCTGCCATGGTGGGTTACGGCCTGCTGCTGTCATTGCTCACCTTGCCGCTGTGGGACCTTGTGTTGCGTTACGTTCTGGGCTGAATCCACGGGGAAAACAACCCAAAGGTCGCGTTTTCCGGTCAAACCGCCGGCATCATCCAGACTCCAGGACAATTGCTTGCGTATACTTCCGGTATCGACCCTTGGGCCACTCCGATACCAGGTTCGCGTGCGCACACAATGGCTCCATGACTTTCCTGCTGATGCGATCGAGGCCGACATCCCCGATGCCGATGCTGCGGCCGCATTGCTGCTGTCGCGCCGCCCCGAACTGCCGCCCTGGCTGGCGCATTGGCAGCAGCAACTGGTGCAGGAATTCGGCCCCGATATTCGCCCGGATACTGCCCGTGCCAGCGTGGCCCTGAGGATCGGTCTGGCCCGCATGGGTCTGCGTTATGGCAGTTGGGGCCGTGATTACCACGCCTACCACAATGAAAATCATGCCCTGGAACTGCTCGATGGGCGTCTGGGCCGGTTGATCCAGCACGCCGGCGAACAGATCAGCGGCCACGACCGCATTGCTCTGGCCCTGTTTTCCACCTGCCATGACCTGCGCCAACGCGAAACCGCCCCGAACAGTGGCCCGGTCGGCGCCAATGAGGCAGCCAGTGTGGCCGAGAGCCTGCGCATCCTGGCCATCGCCGGCTTTGACGCACAGCACGACGCCTGGTTGTATCGCACCATGGAACTGGCCATCGCCGGCTCCACTTTCGATGCCAGTCCCTTGCCACCGGACAGCCGCAGCAATACCGCCGAACTGGCTGCCCGAGGCGGTCCACTGGCACCGCATCTGGATGCCTGGCTGGATACCCGGGAACCGGATTGGCGCCAGGACCCCGTCACCGTGCACGCCCTGGAATTGGCGCAAACGGCTTCGGACCTGGATACCGCCAATGTCGCCGAACCCCTGCTGGAACTGGCCGCCAGTTCCATCCGCCTGTGCGAGGAGCGCGAGATGCGTGCCGGTCGTGACCTTGAACACGCCGAATCTGCCACTTCATGCCTGAACTTTTTGACCTCTGGGCAAGAACGCTTCTTTTTTGAACTGCACCGCTTCTGCTCGGAACCCGGCCGGCAGGCTTTTGCCGCCGGCAAGGCCGCCAACGCCCAGCCTCTGCATGCCCTGGTCACCACCTTGCGCCAGGATTATCCGCATGGACCTGCACCGGATCAGTGCGGCCTGGATATCATCCGCCATTTTGCCCGTCTTGCCCTGCACCACGCCGAATGAACCTGCCCGATCACCAACACCGTTTTCTCGATCTTGCCCTGGCCTGCCAAGCCCTGCGCTTTGGCGACTTCACCCTCAAATCAGGCCGCCAGAGTCCATATTTCTTCAACGCCGGACGCATCGACCACGGCGCCAGCCTGGCCACCCTGGGCGAGTGCTATGCGCAGACCCTGCTGGCCTCCGGCCTGGCCTTTGACATGCTCTTTGGCCCGGCCTACAAGGGCATCCCGCTGGCTACCACCACGGCCATCGCCCTGAGCCGGCAAGGCCGAGATGTGGCCGTGGCCTTCAATCGCAAGGAAGCCAAGGATCATGGCGAGGGCGGCACCCTCATCGGCGCGCCCCTGCAAGGCCGGGTCGTGATCGTGGACGATGTCGTTACCGCCGGCACCGCCGTGCGTGAATCCCTGGCCTTGATCCGCGCTGCCGGCGCTGAACCAGCGGGGGTGCTGGTGGCCCTGGATCGACAGGAGCGCGGAGAATCCGGCCTGTCTGCCACCCACGAAATAACCAGAGATCATGGCATTCCCGTGCTGTGCGTGACGCGGCTGGAGGACTTGCTGGCCTATACTGGCGCAAACCCTGCACTGGCTGAACACCGGGATCGGCTGACGGCTTATCGTGCGCGTTATGGCGTAGATTGAAGCGCTACTGCCCCATCCTGCATTTTCCGGAGTCGCCGCGTGAACCGTTTTGCCCGCCCGATCCTTGCACTTGTCGCCTTCAGCCTGCTGATGCTGGTACTGAGTCCGGATGCCCTGGCCCAGCGCAAGCTGTATCGCTGGACCGACAGCGAGGGCAAGGTCCACTACACCGATTCGCTGCCGGCCGAAGCCGTCAACGACCAGCAGGAAGAACTCAATCGCCTGGGCATGGCGGTCAAGACCACCGAACGCGCCCGCACCCCGGAAGAACAGGCTGCCTGGGAAGCCGAGCAGGCGCGTCTGGCCGATGAACAGCGATTGGCTGAAGAACAGGCCAAGCGCGATGCCATGCTGACCGGTTCCTATCCAACCGAAGACGACCTGATCCGCTCCTATCGGGAACGCTTTGATCTGGTCGAGCAAAGCGTGGAATCGGCTCGCGTGGGCATCCGCAGCCAGCAGAAAAGCCTGACCGAACTGCTCGAACACGCGGCCGACCTGGAACGCAACAACAAGCCGGTTCCGCCCGCCATCAAGGATTCGATCGCTCGCGCCCGCGCCGCCGTGGACGAACAGCAAGGCTACCTCCAGCGCCGTGAAACCGAGCGTGGGAACCTGCAGCGAGAATACGACCAGTTGTTGGCGCGCTACCGTGAGCTCAAAGGCACCCCAAACACGGTCGAAAACCCGGCGGCTACGCCCTGAGGTTCGCAAACGTTTGCCTGCGTTTGCAGCAAGCTGCCCGCCTCAATTCTGACGGGATCGACATTCCAGCACCTGGGCCAGGATGCTGACAGCGATCTCGTGCGGGGTCTGCTCACCAATTTCGATACCCACCGGAGCCACCAGTTGTTGCAGCCATGTGGTGTGCTGGGGCAGGGCCTGACGCACCAGTTGCACGCGCCGGCGGCTACCCATCATGCCCAGAAAGGTGCACCGGGTACCGGCCAGGGCTTCGAGCGCGGCCACATCGGCAGGAAAATCACGATTGACCAGCACGATATACAGATCGCGTCCGGTCCGGGTGGCCGCGCGCAGGCTGGCAGGTTCGGCATCAATGCACTGCACGCCCTCAAAACGACCAGGAACAAAGCATTCCGGGCGCGAGTCGGCCACCACCACCTCGAACGCCAGATAGCGCGCCAGTTCAGCCAGGGCATGACCGCAATGACCAGCGCCCAGGATCAACAATCGGGGACGTGGCCGCAAGGGCTGCGCTGTGGCCTCGGGTGCACCCAAGTCTTCCGGGCTCAGGGTCTGGCGTTCGCCTGCGGCCAAAGCGGTGGCAATGGTCTGGGCTCGTTGACTCATGACCGGGCCATGCCAGCGCCGCAGGGCCAGACTCATGCCGCCGCCGCAAATTCCGGC
>CAYRJS010000133.1:0-7041 GCA_964424535.1 uncultured Aquimonas sp. | reverse complement strand
GAAGGGCCGCAACGAGGGCCTGAGCTGGTCCGGTGCCGCCGTCAGTTTCGGTGAGTTCGGCCTCAAGGCCACGACCCGCGGACAATTGACCGCGCGCCAGATCGAAGCCGGCCGTCGTACCATCAGCCGTTACGTCAAGCGTGGCGGCAAGCTCTGGATCCGGATTTTCCCCGACAAGCCCATCACCAAGAAGCCGATCGAGGTGCGTATGGGCAAGGGCAAGGGCGCCGTCGAATACTGGGTCGCGCCGATCCAGCCCGGCCGCATGCTTTACGAAATCGAGGGCGTCAGTGAAGAGGCCGCACGCGAAGCGTTCCGCCTGGCCGCTGCCAAGCTTTCGGTGCAGACCACCTTTGTGACCAGGACGGTGCGCTGATGAAAATCAAGGAATTGCGCGGCAAGTCGCGCACGGAACTGGCCGATCAGTTGCTGGAACTGCAACGCGAGCAGTTCAATCTGCGCATGCAGAAAGGTTCCGGACAGTTGAGCCAGACACATCAAGTTCGCCGGGTTCGCCGAGATATTGCGCGAGTCAAGAGCCTGATGGGCCAGAACGAGCAAGGGTGACGAGATGAGCGACAACAACGAAATCAAGCGTACCGTGGAAGGTCGCGTGATCAGCAACAAGATGGACAAGACCATCACCGTGCTGGTCGAGCGCCAGGTCAAGCACCCGCTGATCGGCAAGTACCTGCGTCGCAGCACCAAGCTGCATGCCCACGACGAAGACAACAGTTGCCAGGAAGGCGATGTCGTGCGTCTGGTGCAGACCCGGCCCTATTCCAAGACCAAGACCTGGAAAGTGGTCGAAGTCGTCACCCGCGCGACCGTCTGAGTTAGGGAGGAAGCAACCATGATCCAGATGCAATCCTTTCTTGATGCAGCAGACAACTCCGGTGCCAAGGAGCTGATGTGCATCAAGGTACTCGGCGGTTCCAAGCGCCGTTATGCCGGCATTGGCGACATCATCAAGGTCAGCGTCAAAGATGCGATCCCGCGTGGCAAGGTCAAGAAAGGCGAGATCTACGACGCCGTCGTGGTGCGTACCCGCAAGGGTGTGCGCCGTTCCGATGGTTCGCTGATCCGTTTTGACGGCAATGCCGCGGTGTTGCTCAACAACAAGCACGAACCCATCGGGACGCGCATCTTCGGACCGGTCACGCGTGAACTGCGTGGCGAGAAGTTCATGAAGATCATCTCGCTGGCGCCGGAAGTGCTCTGACGCGCACGGGACGAGGAACAGTCATGAATCGTATTCGCAAGGGCGATGAAGTCATCGTCATCACGGGCAAGGGCAAGGGTCAACGCGGCGAAGTCATTCGCGTCGCCGGTGATCGGGTGTTCGTGTCCAATGTCAATCTGGTCAAGCGCCACACCAAGCCGAATCCGCAGGCCAACCAGCCTGGCGGCATCGTCGAGCGTGAGGGAGCTATCCATATTTCCAACGTGCAGTTGTACAACCCGGCCTCCGGCAAGGGTGAGCGCGTTGGTGTCAAGACGCTTGAGGATGGGCGCCGGATCCGGGTGTTCCGCTCAAGCAACGCGGCGGTTGACGCCTGAGGAATGTTGCAATGAATCGGCTTGAAAAGATCTACAAAGAAGAAATCGTTCCGAAGCTGGTCGAACGCTTTGGTTACAAGAACGTGATGCAGGTTCCCCGCCTGTCCAAGATCACCCTCAACATGGGCGTGGGCGAGGCCGTGGGCAACAAGAAGGTGTTGGAAAACGCCACTGCCGACATGGCCAAGATTGCCGGTCAGAAGCCGATCGTGACCAAGGCCCGCCTGTCGGTGGCCTCGTTCAAGATTCGTGACGGCTGGCCGATTGGCTGCAAGGTCACCTTGCGCCGGGATCGCATGTACGAATTCTTTGATCGCCTGATCAATATCTCGTTGCCGCGCGTGCGCGACTTCCGTGGCGTTTCCGGGCGTTCTTTCGACGGTTACGGCAACTACAACATGGGCGTCAAGGAGCAGATCATCTTCCCGGAGATCAACTTCGACCAGATCGACGCCATTCGCGGCATGGACATTTCCATTGCCACCACCGCCAAGACGGATGCGGAAGCCAAGGCCCTGTTCGAGGCCTATGGTTTTCCGTTCCGGAACTGAGAGCCGAGGAACTGCAATGTCCAAGATGTGCATGGTAAACCGCGAGACCAAGCGCAAGAAGCTGGCCAAGAAATACGCCGGCAAGCGCGCCGAACTCAAGAAGATCATCGCCAGCCAGACTGCCGGTTACGAAGAAAAGATGGAAGCCGTCGCCAAGCTGCAGAAGCTGCCGCGCGATTCCTCACCTTCCCGCCAACGCACCCGCTGCGAGCTGACCGGACGTCCGCGTGGTGTCTATCGCAAGTTCGGCCTGGGCCGCAACAAGTTGCGCGAAGCCACCATGCGTGGTGATGTGCCCGGCCTGCGCAAGGCGTCCTGGTAACAAAAACCGGGAATTGATGGTCGAAAATCGGGAGTCGACGGGTGCAAAACCCTGATGATTCCTCATTTCCGGTTTTCCATTCCCATCCCCGTGTTTCACGGATATCGATGCAAGGTAAAAACAAATGAGCATGACTGATCCCATCGCCGACATGCTGGTGCGCATCAAGAACGCGCTGGCCGTTGGCAAGCAGACGGTGAAGATGCCGTCATCCAAAATGAAGCTGGCCATTGCCAACGTGCTGAAGGAAGAAGGTTATATCCTTGATGCACGCGTGCTTAATCCTGGCGCCAAGCCGGAACTCGAGATCGCTCTCAAGTACTACCAGGGCAAGCCGGTGATCGAGCAGTTGCAGCGCGTTTCGCGCTCCAGTCTGCGCGCCTATCGCGGCAAGGATGCCTTGCCCAAGGTGCTGGGCGGATTGGGCGTTGCCATCATCTCCACGTCCAAGGGCGTGATGACCGATCACCAGGCCCGCGCAGCGGGCGTTGGCGGCGAAGTCATCTGCCTGGTGGCATAAGCCGGAGAACACGACGATGTCACGTATTTACAAAAAGCCGATTACCCTGCCCAAGGGCGTCGAGTTCAAGGCCAGCGACGACCAGTTGTCGGTCAAGGGTGCCAAGGGCAGCTTGTCCATGCACAAGCCTGCCGGTGTTGATGTCAAGCTGGACGAGGGTGCCTTGACGGTAAGTCCTGCCAGCGGCGAAAATATCGCACTTGCCGGCACCATTCGTACCCTGATTGCCAACATGATCGTTGGTGTCAGCGATGGCTTCGAGCGCAAACTGCAACTGCAAGGCGTGGGTTTCCGTGCCTCGATGCAGGGCAAGGAACTGAATCTTTCCCTGGGGTTCTCCCACCCGGTGGTCTTTCAGGCGCCTGAAGGCATTACACTGGAAACCCCGACCCAGTCGGAGATTGTGGTCAAGGGTTCCGACAAACAACTGGTTGGACAGGTTGCTGCCAAGATCCGCGCGTTCCGTCCGCCCGAACCCTACAAGGGCAAGGGTGTGCGCTATGCCGGTGAGAACGTCATCATGAAGGAAGCCAAGAAGGCTTGATGCTGTTGGCGTGTCGATGGTCCGGCCAGACCGGATCCCACGATCACGCCTGAACCCAACGCCGATCCGTTTCCGAGGTCATCGAAAAGTCATGGACAAAAATTCCGCTCGTCTGCGTCGTGCCAAGCGCACCCGCGCCCATATCCGCAAGCTGGGTGTACCGCGCCTGTCGGTGCTGCGCACCGGTCAGCATGTGTACGCGCAAGTGTTCAGCGCCGATGGTGCCACCGTGCTGGCATCGGCTTCCACCGTGGAAGCGTCCGTCAGGGACGGTCTTTCCAGCAACAAGAACAAGGACGCCGCCAGCAAGGTCGGTCAGGTCATCGCCGAACGTGCCAAGGCTGCCGGTATCGAAGCAGTCGCGTTTGATCGCTCCGGTTACCTTTACCACGGCCGTATCCAGGCCTTGGCCGATGCCGCCCGCGAGGCGGGATTGAAGTTCTAAGAACCGTGATTGGTGATTCGAGATTCGTGATTCGTAAAGTCAAGAGCTAACGCGCTGTTCTTTTTCGAATCACGAATCACGAATCACGAATTACGTATCACATGCTCCACTCACAACTACAAGCGGCAACTGCCGTAAGCAACGGAATACAGAACCAATGAGCACACACGATCGTGACAACGATGACGGCATGCTGGAAAAGCTGGTTGCCGTCAATCGCGTTTCCAAGACCGTCAAGGGCGGTCGCCAGTTCACCTTCACGGCCCTGACCGTGGTCGGCGATGGTGCCGGCAAGGTCGGTTTCGGTTATGGCAAGGCCCGCGAAGTGCCGGCCGCGATCCAGAAGTCGATGGAGCATGCCCGTCGCCAGATGGTGAAAGTCGAACTCAACAACGGCACCCTGTGGTATCCGGTCAAGGCCAATCACGGCGCCGCCCGGGTCTACATGCAGCCGGCTTCCGAAGGTACCGGCGTGATTGCCGGTGGTGCCATGCGCGCCGTGCTGGAAGCCGCTGGAGTCAAGGACATTCTCGCCAAGGCCGTGGGTTCGCGTAACCCGATCAACCTGGTGCGAGCCACGATCAAGGGCCTGAAGGCCGTGCAGTCGCCGGCCCAGGTCGCAGCCAAGCGCGGCAAGAACGTGGAGGATTTGAATCATGGCTGACAGCAACAAGACCGTCACGGTGCGCCTGATCAAGGGCACTCGTGGCATCCAACCGCGTCACCGCCTGTCGGTGAAAGCCCTGGGCCTGCGCCGGATCAATGATGTGCGCGAGCTGCCCGATAACCCGTCGGTGCGTGGCTTGATCAACCAGGTGTCCTACCTGGTTCGCGTCGAGTCCTGATACGAGGAAACCAGATCATGCGTCTCAATACACTCAAACCAGCCGTCGGCGCGCGCAGCGAGCGCGTGCGCGTAGGCCGTGGCGTCGGTTCCGGCCTGGGCAAGACTGCCGGCCGTGGCCACAAGGGTTCCTATGCGCGTTCGGGCAAAGGCAAGATCAAGGCTGGCTTTGAAGGCGGCCAGATGCCACTGCAGCGCCGCTTGCCCAAGATCGGCTTCCGTTCCCGCACCAAGCATGAAACGGCCGAAGTCCTGCTGTACCAGCTGGCCAAGCTGAATGTGGAAGTCATCGATTTCGCCGCCCTGCGGGAAGCCCGTCTGGTGCCTTCCAAAGCCAAGTACGCCAAGATCGTGAAGAAGGGCGAGATTGATCGCGCCTTGACGCTCAAGGGCGTCGCCGCCACCGCCGGGGCGCGGGCGGCGATTGAAGCGGCCGGTGGCCGAATCGAGGAGTAAGCCCTTGTCACAGGTATCCAAAACCGCTGCGGCGCTGATGGGTTCTGGCAAGTTCACGGAACTGCGCCAGCGCCTGTTGTTCCTGCTCGGGGCGATGGTGATCTATCGTCTCGGCACCTATCTGCCGGTGCCGGGGGTCGATTCGGAGGCCATGTTGCGGTTCATGGAACAGCAACAGGGCACGATCGTGGACCTGTTCAACATGTTCTCGGGTGGCGCGCTGGAGCGCTTCAGTCTGTTTGCCTTGAACGTGATGCCGTACATTTCGGCCTCGATCATCATGCAGATGTGTACCCAGATCTTCCCGACCCTGAAGGCCATCCAGAAGGAAGGTGAGTCCGGGCGCCGCAAGATCACCCAGTACACCCGCATCGGCACCATTGGCCTGGCTATCTTCCAGTCCTACGGCGTGGCTTTTGCCCTGCAGTCGCAGGGTGGTGGCGCCGGAATTCCGATCGTGATGAATCCCGGTCCCGGGTTCCTGTTTACCGCCGTGGTCTCCTTGACCGCGGGCACCATGTTCCTGATGTGGTTGGGCGAGCAGGTCACCGAGCGCGGCGTCGGCAATGGTATTTCCATCATCATTACCGCCGGCATCATTGCTGGACTGCCCGGAGCCACGATTGGAACCCTGGAACTGGCACGCAACGGCGAGCTGGGTCCATTCTCGGTCATGGCCGTGCTGGCTCTGGTGTTGTTGATCACCGCTTTCTGCGTATTCGTGGAACTGGGTCAGCGTCGCATCACGGTCAATTATGCACGCCGTCAGGGCGGGCGCCAGGCGTACATGAACCAGAGCTCGCATCTGCCGCTCAAACTCAACATGTCCGGCGTCATTCCGCCAATCTTTGCGTCCTCGATCATCATGTTTCCGGCCACGGCTTCGAGCTGGTTTGCCCAGGGCACCGAGTCGCGCTGGTTGCAGGATGCGGCCGCGATGCTGGCTCCCGGTGAGCCGTTGCATCTGGTTTTGTATGGCTTGATGATCGCCTGTTTCACCTTCTTCTATACGGCCCACAACCTGAAGAAGTCGGGTGCTTTGATCCCAGGCATTCGTCCCGGCAAGGCCACGGCTGAATATGTCGATGCCGTGCTCACGCGTTTGACCTTCTGGGGTTGCTTGTATCTGGTCGCGGTGTGTCTGGTACCGGAATTCTTCCGCCAGGCCTGGGCCGTACCGTTCTACTTCGGCGGCACCTCGCTGCTGATCGTGGTTGTCGTGGTGATGGATTTCATGGCGCAGTTGCAGGCGCACCTGATGAGCCATCAGTACGAAAGCCTGATGAAGAAGTCCAATCTGAAGGGCGGTTCGCGCGGCGGCTTCGCGCGCGGATAAGCTTCAGCTCCGTACCCGTGTCGGAGGAACACGGGTGCCCGTTTCGATGGGCAGGGCAGTTGCCGTCGCCGGAGCCCGGGCACACTCCCCGGGCCGGAATCCCTGCACCTTCGGGTGCAGGGGTTTCCTGAAAACCCGAAGCCATGTTATCATTTCCGGCTCGCTGTGCCGGAAACAGCTCAATATTCATAGTCGGAGAACGCGTAATGGCGCGCATTGCGGGCGTAAACCTCCCGGTCCAGAAACACGTCTGGGTCGGACTGCAGAGCATCTACGGAATCGGGCGCACCCGATCCATCAAGGTATGTGAAGCGGCTGGCGTTGTTGCCAGCACCAAGATTCGGGATCTGACCGAAGGCGACATCGAGCGCCTGCGTGTCGAGGTCGGCAAGTATGTGGTTGAAGGTGACCTGCGACGTGAGGTCGGCATCAACATCAAGCGTCTGATGGATCTGGGTTGCTA